>CAYNCR010000027.1:0-16672 GCA_964395575.1 uncultured Desulfohalobiaceae bacterium | reverse complement strand
ATGAGGTGTTGCGTATCCCATCATGGGAAACCCGGGATGAAACCCGGGCTTCAGCCTCCACCCGCCATCGCCTCGCGACATTTTCATGCTTGGTTGTGCCCGGGTCGGCCCTAACTGAGGGGTTTACGGTTTATGAAGGTGCGCTGTATGGGAATCGATTATTCGACTAGCCTTTCGCCTTCTCCTCGGCCCGGGAAGTGAATTTCTTTCGGTCCACGACGATCCGTTCGTGCCAGGCCTCGCCGATTTTTTCCGTGTCGTCGTGCGCGGAGATGCGGAAACGGAGCTTCTTGGCCTCCGCCTCTTCCACGCGGGCTTCGGCTCGAACTTGGGAGCCTGTGGGAGTGGGAGCCAGATGGGACAGGTCCAGCCGAGCGCCGACTGTGGTTTTGCCCTCGGGCAAAAGCCCCGCGATCGCATTGATCGCCGCGCTCTCCATAAGGGCGGCCAGACGCGGAGTGGCGTAGACGGAGACGTCTCCGCTGCCCACATTCCGGGCCAGATCCTCCTCGCTCACCGTGGCCTGTGCCGTGCCGGTGAGCCCGGGTTGAAGGGAATCCGTTGAGGTCATGTCCGCTCTCCTGTTTTCCGTTCCCCGTTCAGCGTTCTCCGTTCCCTGTTCCGGGTTCCCCGTTCTGGGTTTTCCGTTTCGGCTCCTGAAATCGGAGGTCGGACACCGACCCACCGACCCACCGACCCACTGACCCACTGACTCACTGAATCCCCGACTCACTGATACGTCGCCCTATGCCTAGACAATGATATGAATATCCCGCTTGGCCAGGCCCACAACCTGGACCTCGGTCTCGCTGTCCGGCAAGATATAGTCCACGTAGCTCGTGTCCTGGTGGCCGTGCAGGACCCATTTCACGCCCAGCATGGAGGCGAGCTCGTCCACCTCAGCGAATCCATGTGAATGACAGCTCGGGGCTTCGTGGGTGACCAGGATGTCCGCGCGCGCGGGGTTGAGAAGGCCCTCGTAGTCCTCCAGAAAGATGGAGCTCCAGTGCCTGAGCGGGAGCCAGTTCCGGAACTTGGAACGCGGCGGCGTGTTTTCCGCCAGCTGATTGCGCGTGTCCCAGCGGGTGCCCTTCTTGGGATGCCAGACTTCTTCCCGGAAGATCCCGCCCAGTCCGGCCACGCTGTATTCACCCACCTCGGTGATGCGCGCGTTGAGGTTGCGGTCCCACATGGCCACAAGGTTCTCCATCCACTCCTGACGCTCGGAATCGCGGTCTCCTGGAATGAACCAGGTCTTTTCCGCGATCTCCGCGCCCAGAAGCTCCTCCACGGGCAATGGGGCGCATATGTCGCCCAGGAGGAAGATACCCTCGATATTGATTAAACCGTTGGCCTCGATAAAGGCGAAGAGCTCCTCGAACTCTCCGAGGGGGTCGGCGAAGAACAAAAGCATATGCGACAGCCGTCCTGGTTCCGGTTATACGCCTCGGGTCCGGGAGCTGGGATAATCTTCTCCGGTTGCCCGATGTCCCTGTCCCGCGGCCGGGTGCTGGGGGCAGGGTTGAATGGGTCGCTGGCCCCTCGCAAGGAACCAGGCTTTTGTAAACTCTTGGACTGAGTCGGGTCAATTCCCGCTGCCGGGTTTTCGCGATACCTTTTTTCCGCCAAGGTCACGCGCCGCGGGGATCCTTTTTCGCCAGCACGATGCAACACGGAGGCGAACGGAAGTGCTAGGCATTCTCTTGGTCCGTGAACAGGGTGACATGCTTGAGCATCCCAGCAACCTCGTCCCTGGAGAGGTCGCGCCAGTTGCGATAGGCCTCGGCCACGGCGAACGAGCCGCCCTCCTTGATCTGAACGGCGTAGACCGAGTCCGCGGAAGGGGCGACGTGGTCCACTGATCTGCGCGGGGCGGTGGGCAGGGCCAGGACGATCCTGCTCGCTCCCAGCTCGCGAACGGTTTGCATGGCCGCGAGCATGGTGTACCCCGAGGCCAGACCGTCGTCGGTGAGAATGGCGGTTTTTCCGGACAGGTCCGGAGGCGGGTTGTCGCCCCGAAAGGCGGAGTTTCGTTCCTCGAGCTCTAGCCTGGTCTTCTCGATCTGTTCCCTGATCTGTTTCTCGGAGAGTCCCAGGGAATCCACCATCTGCTTGTTGAGCAAAGCCTCTCCGCGGAAGCCGATTGCCCCGAATCCGGCCTCGGTGTTCCAGGGGATCTGGACCTTGCGTACCAGGATGATATCGAAGGCGAGCCCGAGTCGTCGGCTGAGCACCAGGCCCACGGGGACGCCGCCGGAAGGAACGGCCAGAACGACACTCCTTGGATCATCCTCGAAAAAGGGATGAAGCATCCGTGCCAAATGCTCCCCGGCATCATTTCTATCCTGGAAGATGCTGCTTGTGGCGCGGTTCTCCGGCTGCTCGTGCACGTTGTCCATGCTATCCTTGCTCCCCCGACGGATATTTAGAGTATACTTTCTTGAGTATGGCCCTGTCCGGGCGCCTGTGTCAAAGCCATTTTCCGGCACGGGCCGTTTTGCAGGTGTTGTCAAAAACAGCGTCTGGCAGGTAGTGTCCGCCTGTTTTCCAACCAACCTTTAAACGGAACGGAGCGTATTATGACCGAGAATCAGGATTCGCAACAGCGCACCATGTCCTGGGAGGAAGTGGCCTATTCCAACATGATCCAGGGCGAGGCCTTTCTCCGGATCCTGGTGGACAAGGGGGTCCTGACCAAGGAGGAGTTCGTGGAAAAGCTCAGGGAGGTCCACAAGGAGTACATGCAGCAACAGCAGGGCGAGTCCGGAGAGCAGCAGGGACAGGAATAGGCTCCGCGTCCCGGTCTTCCGGGGGCTGTTCCGGTTTTTTCCTCGTCGATTCCTTTCCGCCACGAGCCGAGTCCACAAAAAAAGGCGCCCTCTCGAGAGGGCGCCTTTTTTTGTCAGTAAAGCGATTTATTTTGTCCGGGATTACCAGCAGGGGGCGTATCCGGCCATGTGCCTGCCGTGATGGTATCCATACCCGCCGTAGCCGCGCTGTCCGTTGGCGCGGCTCTGAACAGCCGCGGAGCGGAGCTTTTGCTGCTTCTGGGCGATCTTCTGATTCAGCTCACGGACCTTGTCCATGTTCACGTTGTCCTTGGCCAGCTCCTTGTTGAGATCCGCCTGGATCGAGGCAATTTCGGACCTGATCTTTGCGAGGTCCTTGTTTGCGGCCCCCGGTGCCTGGTTTGCGGTGTAAGCGGGGCCGCCGTAACCCATCATGTGCGGACCGCCCCACCAAGCCGAAGCCTGCGTGACCAACAGACCCGCAGCCGCCAGAGTGATCAGAAGAATCACTGCCTTTTTCATACCTGTCCTCCTTTCGATTTGTATTCTGCTTTTCTTTTCCAAGACTAAAGCAATCCATGTGCCAATTATGTGGCATAGAGAAAAAGACAGTTGTTTCGAGGTGTTATGATGTGTTTGCTTGAACGGAGCCGAAGATACTTCGGGCAGGGCTGTATAGACAGAAAGCAGAGACGGGAGGAAGGTGTATAATTTGGGAACAGTTTTCGACCCTCTGTGTGGCGGGAACAAGTGTTCATCCGTTTCGGTCCGGGTCTGAAGTGCGGGCCACTCCATAGAGCTTTCGACAAGGGGCATTTCCGGAGGGTCGGGCCAGGACGGGAAGCAACTGAAACAGGAAGCGATTTACAGCGCATGTTCCCATGTCCTAATATAGAATGGAACCATTGGTGTCTCTGGAGACAGGGAGGCCTCTTTCGGGGCTCGGAGAGAATTCGGTGACGTGGGGCCTTCGCGAGCCCGAGAGGCCAGGAATGAATAAGAAAGAATCCAAGGCGGCGGGATTATGAACATCAAGCAGGTCCTGTGGCCCGCCAGTCGCTGGAGGCGACTGGCGGTGATTGTGGCGGGAGCACTCGTGCTCTATACCCTGGTCGGATTTCTGGCGGTTCCGAAGGTGATTCGGCATCTGGCCACATCGACCCTGACCGAGCAGCTGGATCGCAAGACCCGTATCGAATGGGTTCGTTTCAATCCCTATATGCTCAGCTGCGAAATCGCTGGCTTGCGCATCGAAAAAAAGTCCGGCGAGGGCAACTGGGTCGAGGCCGAGCGCCTCCTGCTGAATCTGCAGACCTCGTCCGCCTATAAGCGGGCCCTCGTCATCAGCAGATTCCGGGTCGATAGTCCCAGATTGTCCATCACCAGGAACGCGGATCAGAGCTACAATTTTTCCGATCTGCTTGAGGAAGCCCCTGAATCCGCTCCAAAAGAGGAAGAAAGCGGATCCTTTCGTTTTTCCGTGAGCAATATCGAGATCCGTTCCGGAGAAGTGGAATTCATCGATCAACCGGCGGAAGCACGACACACACTTACCGATTTCAGCTTCAGCCTGCCCGCGATCTCCAATTTTCCCTATGCCGTGGAGACATTCGTCGAGCCAAGCATTTCCGGGCGGATCAACGATACGGCCTTCGACCTGGGCGGCCAGTCCAAGCCCTTTGCCCAGAGCAAGCAGAGCCGGTTCGATCTGGATTTCGAGGAGCTCCCCCTGTCGCGTTACATGGCCTATCTGCCTGTGGACAGGAACTTCAATCTGGACCAGGGAAAACTGTCCACGGACATCACGGTCGCTTACGCTCTTCCCGAGCAGAAAGCGCCGTATCTGAGACTCGACGGAACTGTGGAGCTCGAAGAGCTGGAAATGGTTCTGCGGGGTGAGCGGGAACGCGAGTTTCTGGCCGTTCCGCGGATCGGGATTGAGCTCGGCGGAGGGAACCTTTTGCGCGGGAATCTTCAGCTGGACGGCGTGCGGATTCAAAAACCCAGGGTGGATCTGGCCCGCCGCGAAAACGGGCAGCTCTTCCTGCCCAATCTGGGCGGGGAGTCGGCCAGCCCGAAGAAGGAAGAAGCCTCTTCTTCGCAGCAAAAGGGCGACGGATTCTTCACTCTGGGACTGGATCGTCTGCAGCTGACCTCGGGGGAGATCAGTTTTGAGGATGCATCCACGTCCCCGGCGTTTTCCACAACCCTTCAGCCGGTTGAGCTGAACCTTGAGGACCTGGACACCGGCTCCGACGATGCAGCCGCATTTGAGCTGGATATGCGGACAGACAACAAGGAGGCTATCTCCGTAAACGGCAGCCTGGGATTGAATAGCGGGAGTTTTGAGGCCGATGTCCGGCTTACCGATCTTTTGCTAGCGAGGTACGCTCCCTATTACGCCCCCTATTTCAAGGGAGCCATCAATGGCGGAACCTGCGATTTGGGCGCGGGTATCGCCATGCAGTGGGCCGAAGGGTTCCGGATGGATATCCGGGATGTGGCCCTGGGTTTCGAAGAGCTTTCCGTGGACGACGCTCAGGGTGGGCAGATTCTGTCTTTGCAGGAATTTTCCCTGCGACAGGGCCGGGTTCTTCCTTCAGAGAAAACGATCGATGCGGGAAGCATACGTCTTATAGGAGCAGACGTCAGGCTCGAGCAGGACCAAAACGGCTCGCTGAATCTGACCCAGCTGGTGGCTGCCGGATCCTCGAAACCGGCCGCCGACAATGCCACCCAGGACAAAACGTCCCAATCCTGGCGATTCGGCCTGGATGAGCTGGTGATTGCCGAGAGCGGTGCCGAGTTCGTCCGCGATATGGGAGCAGCTGATCTGGAAATGGGGATTTCGGACATCTCCTGCCGGCTCGAAAATCTTACCAATGTCCAGGGGGAGGAGGCAGCGCTCAACGCAACCCTGCAATTGGGCAACGAGGGAAGCCTCCGGGCGCAGGGGGGCTTCAGCCTGTCCCCGCTGAAGGCGGGCCTGGATCTGAGGCTCAGCAATCTCGATCTGCGCCCACTCGCCCCGGTTCTCCGCAATTACGTCGAGCTCTCCCTCAATCAGGGGGCGCTGGATCTCACCGGAAGGCTGGACCTCAACGATTCGAGTTCGGAAGAGGGACCGTCTATTGTCTTTGAGGGCAATACAGCCATACGGAACCTGGATACCATGGAGCTGGATCAGGGAGGGAAGTTTCTCGCCTGGAAGGGGCTCTGGCTGCGGAATCTGGCCTTTGACAGCGCCGCGCCGTCCATTCGCATCCGGGAGATCGAGCTCGCGGGGCTGGATACGCAGATGATCGTCTATCCGGACGGCGGCTCCAATATGGACAGGGTGTTCCCGGCGAAAACTCCGGCGGAAGAAGGTGTTGAAGCGGAATCCGGGGACGGCTCGAAGATGCGTTTCGCGATCGATACCGTGAAACTCGCCCAAGGCAGGCTGGGATTTGAGGACAGAAGCGTCTCCCCGTCGTTTCAGACCGCTATCACGGATATGCAGTGCCGTATCGAGAACCTCTCCAATCAACACATGCAGCCGTCGGATATCTCCGTGCAGGCCAACATCGACGAGAGCGCCCCGCTTGCGGTGAACGGAAGCATGAATCTTTTGGGAGAACGGTTCCTTGCCGATCTGGACCTCGATCTGTCCAATGTGTCCCTGTCCCCGTTCACGGCCTATTCGGGCAAGTATATCGGGTACGCCATCAGCAAGGGAAAGTTCTTCCTCGATTCGCAGCTCGTTATCGACGGGAGCGAGCTGGAGAGCGACCATTCCCTCATTCTGGACCAGTTCACCCTGGGAGAGAGCGTGGACAGCCCGCAGGCGGTCAATGCTCCGGTCAAGCTGGGGATCGCCCTGCTCAAGAACCGAAAGGGGGAAATCCGCATCGACAAGTCGGTGGGAGGGGATCTGAGCAGTCCGGAGTTTACCGTGGGCGATATGGTGATGCGGGTTTTTGTCAATGTCCTGATCAAGGCGGCCAAGTCCCCCTTTGCCATTCTGGGGGCCATGTTCGACTGGCGGGGGGACGATATCAATCGTATTCCCTTCGAGCCAGGGGAAAGCAGCCTCGACAGCAAAGCCGAGGAGAAACTGCAGACCCTGGCCAAGGCCCTGTATGAGCGGCCGGAGCTCAATGTGGATGTCCTGGGGCGGGCGGACGCATCGAGAGACAGGGCCGCTCTGCGAGAAATCCGTTTTCGACGCTTGCTCCGGGAGCAGAAGTATCAGGCCATGAACGAGGCGGAAAAGGCGGATACGAATATTGCCGACGTGCGGATCAGCCAGGAGGAATACTCCACCTACCTCTGGGAGGCGTACAAAAAAGCCCCAATGGATAGGCCGGAGAACGCTTCTGGAGATCCCAAGAAATTGCCGCGGGAGGAGCTCGAGGAAAGGCTCCGGGCGAGTGTTTCCGTTTCCGGAGAGGCGCTGCGGCAACTGGCTTCCGAGAGAGGCAAGAAGGTGCTGGATTTTCTCCGGGAAAACGGCCCCGTGGATCCGGAGAGGCTCTTTCGGCAGAATCCGCAGGTCGGCTCGGGGGATAAGGGTGAATACACCATGGTCGAGATCCGGATTCACTGATGGTGTCGGGATGGGCTTATCGGAGAGACGGACCGTCAAACGTGTGTACAAAAAGGAAGGATTTATATCCTCTGATAAGATTTGGGAAACTTCAGATTCGATTATACTCAGGTACCTCTTGACTGTGCCTCCATGGAAGGCTCTCCATCTTCGAGAAGCATGGAAATAACTTCTCGAAGATACACGTTGAGCTCATCCAAGGACTCCGCTTGTGAACGGGCGCCAGGAAAACCGGGGATATAGCCCACGTATAATCCTGTTTCAGCACATTGTTCGACAACTGCTGTATAGGTTTTCATTCAGTAATCACTCAATACGGAGGGGCTTTTTGAGGTCTGGTTAGGCATGGGTTAGGCAAAGTTCCGGACCCTCTCTGTGAAATGGCCCGCCCTGGAGGACTCGAACCTCCAGCCTCCGGATCCGAAGTCCGGCGCTCTGTCCAGTTGAGCTAAGGGCGGAGAAGAATAAACTAGCCTTCCTGCTCCTTTTCCGTCAAGGTCGATTCAAGGTCGCGAAGGTGACGCAATCGGTCCAGCACAGGGGGATGGGAGTACTCCAGCAGAACATAGAGCCAGTGGGGGGTCAGGTTGCTCAGATTGTCCCTGGCCAGCCGCTTGAGCGCGGCGGCCAAGTCCTGGGGCCGCTGAGTGGTTTGGGCGGCGAACTCGTCGGCTTCGTATTCGTAGCGTCTGGACAGGGCGTTCGTGGCCAGGGAGAGGAGGAAATCGATCGGGGTGTAGAGAATGGCGAAGAAGACCAGCCCGGCGTAGATCGGGGTGGTGTCCAGGCCGAAGGCTGCGTACAAGGGCTCGGAATGGAGCACGAGGGACAGGAGATAGAGCATGATCCCCGTCTGGACCAGGGTGAGAAAGGTCTTGCGCCAGATGTGCCTGAGCTTGAAGTGCCCGATCTCGTGAGCCAGGACCGAGGAAAGCTCCTGGGGCGTGTGGCGATGGATCAGGGTGTCGAAGAGAACGATGCGCTTTTTCCGTCCCACGCCGGTGAAAAAGGCGTTGGATTTGTTGGAGCGCTTGGAGCCGTCCATGACCGAGATCCCCTCCAGATCGAATCCCGCCCTTTTGGCGGTGGCCAGGATGGTTTCCCGCAGGGAGCCGTCCTCAAGGGGAGTGAATCGGTTGAACAGGGGCAGGATCCAGTTGGGCCCCACATACTGCAACAGCAGCATGAGAGCGGCCAGGAAGGCCCAGGCCAGGAGCCATCCGTGCTGGGGAAAGATCCGGAAGAAGATCAGGATCCCGCAGGCAGCTACGCTGCCGATGATCGCAAAAAGCGCGTAGGTCTTGATCTTGTCCAGGACAAAGGTCCCAGCAGTGGTGCGGTTGAAGCCGTAGCGCTCCTCCAGGCCGAAGACCGAGGCGAGCTCCAGCGGGAGGTTGAGGATCTCGATGAACACCGCCACTGCGCCGAGAAAGACGAGGCCCCGCACGAGCCATGGAGCGTCGATCCAGGAGGCGACGGTCTGCAGCCAGGCGAATGCACCGAAAAGGATGAGGCAGACAAGGGCGAGGGTGTTGAGAGCGGAGCTGGCCATTTCCAGCCGGGACTTGGCCAGGGTGTAGTTTTGGCTGTTGATGTATTCCTCGGGATCGTAAGCTCCCCGGAGCTCCACCGGCAGGACCTGGCGGGCGGCTCGCGCATTGCAATAGAGCGCAAGTATATGGAGCAGGGAGTGAAACAGGAGAAAACAGACGATTGCAAGAGTCAGGGCGTTCATAATGGCTCCGTGGAGGATGTCCAGATTACCTTTGGGGGAGAGCTAAACGATTTTTTGGGCTCTGACAAGGGCGAAACCACGCATCGGTTTCCCCTGCGGCGCAGGACGTCGATCAAGGACCTGATCGAGGCCCTGGGGCCGCCCCACCCAGAGGTGGGGCGCATCGAGGCCGAAGGAGCCCTGCGCGATTTCGCCTATCTTCCCCGCGCCGGGGACCGGATTCGGGTGGCCCCCCTTGAGCGCCCCGTGGATGTGCGGCAGGCGGATCAGCTCCATCCCGTCTCCCTGCCGGAAGTCCGTTTCGTTGTGGACGTCAACGTGGGGCGTCTGGCCCGCAAGCTCAGGCTGCTGGGTTTTGACGCCGCCTATCGGCCCGGCTGGGACGACGCGACAATCGCGGAGAAGGCGGACAGTGAGGGACGCATTGTCCTGACCAAGGATATCGCCCTGCTCAAGCGCCGCGTCGTCGTCTGGGGCCGCTGGCTGCGTGCTGAGGAGCCCACGCGGCAGCTCTTGGAGGTGCTCTCCGTATTCGGGCTCGAGGGTCCCTATGCCATGCTCACCCGCTGTCTGGACTGCAATGCGCTGCTGGAGCCTGTGGACAAAGAGGACATCATCCATGAGCTGGAGCCCAAAACCAAAAAGTACTATCGCGATTTCAGCCAATGCCCCACCTGCGGCAAGATCTACTGGGCCGGATCCCATCAGGAGCGCATCATGCAGTGGCTGAGCGATAACGGGCTCGATGCGGGGGCCGGCAGCGGGGAAGGCGGGGTTTGAGAAGCGTCCCATCTTTCCTGAAAAGGGGAAGGACAAGGTGTTGTCCCGCCACGGCGCTGCGGGAGCCTTTCTTCTTGGGGCCCGCATTGACAGCTTCACGTGCGCCAAGTAGGGTGGGTCCAATCTATTCGTTTGTTCAATTGCTTCTCAGGCCGCGTCTGTCGAGGATTCAGGCAGCAAGCGGTGGAAGCGCGCGGAGGAGCCCATGCTTGTTCAGGAGCCGCCTGCCAGGGTGACTGAAAGAATCCATCAGTTGGGGGAAAAACAGAGCTGCATCTACCTTCTCCGGGGAATGGATCCGGATTCCGGCGAGCCGAGCTATTGCCTGCTCGGCGGAGGCATGGTCACCACCGGCCCGGAAGTGGAGCGACAGGTCCTGGAGCTGGGTGTGTCCCCGGAACGGATCACCAGGTATATCATCCAGCACTCCCATTTCGATCACTGCGGGGCAGTGCCCTATCTGAAGAGGCAGTGGCCCTGGCTGGAGCTTGTGGCCTCGCAGCGATCAGGTGAGCTTCTGCAGAAGGACAAGGTGGTCGAGGCCGTGCAGTCCATGAACGAGGTCCTCCTCCAGAGGCAGGGCAAGGAGGATCTGAGCCGGGAGCCCGGTTTTTGCTTTGAGGGGCTCCATGTGGACCGTCCCCTGGCGGAGGGTGATCGCGTGGAATGCGGCGATCTTGCCCTGGAGGTCATGGAAGCGCCGGGACACTCCTCCTGTTCCATCGTTCTCTATGAGCCGTGGCAGCAGGTCCTGTTTACCTCGGACTCGGCGGGGATCCCCATGGGCGACGACGTGTTCACCGCGGCGAACTCGGACTTCGACCGCTACCAGGAGAGCCTGCGCAGAATGGCCGAATATCCGGTGCAAGCGGTCCTGCCCGAGCACTTCGGAGCCAGGATCGGGGACGACGCGCGCGGCTTTCTGGATGCTTCAGTGGCTTCCGCGGACCGGACTCGAAGCCTCCTGGAGCAAACCTATCGGAACAATCCGGATGTGGATGCCTGCAGCAAGGAAGTGGCGGATCGGCTCATGCAGAAGATGCCGGATGACTTCCTGCCAGGTGAGATCATCTCCATTGTCGTGGGACAGATGGTCAAGTATATAGCCCGTCAGCACCAGGATTCCGAAAAATAGTCGGATATCTTTTCGGATTGCTGATTCTTTACCGAAAGGAGAAAAGAACGCTCGTTTCCGGTACTGGGCGTTCAAGTGAAGGAAGGGGGAGTTATCATGACGCATGCCCAGGGCGCTTTTCCTTACTGGCCGGACGGTGTGCCCAAGGAGATTTCCGGATACGACAAGCCCGTCTATTCCCTGCTGGACGAGGCTGCGGAGAAATATCCGGATCAGGTGTACACCATTTTCAATGGCGCCAAGAGGACCTACTCCCAGGTCAAGCGCGATGCGGACAAGGTGGCAGCCTTCTTGAAGGCACGCGGAATCGGCAAGGGCGATCGGGTGGCCATTTTCCTGCCCAATCTCCCGCATTATCCGGTGATCTATTTCGGCATTCTCAAGGCCGGAGCGGTCTGCGTAACCTGCAATCCCATGTACACCGCCAGCGAGTTGGCGCATCAGCTCAACGACTCCCAGGCCAAGCTGGTCTTCTGCATGGACCACGAGAAGTTCTATCCCACAGCGGTCAGTGCTATGCAGGAAACAGGCGTAGAGACGGCTGTTCTGTGCAACGTGAAGAACTGGTTGCCCCCGATGAGCGGCTTTCTCGGCTCGCTGACCGGAAAGATTCCCAAGGCCGGCAAGTACGAGCCAGGCCATCTCCATCTGGACCAGATCCTAAGCGATACGGAACCCATTGCCCAGAACGAGGCGGTGGATCCGGAAGAGGACGCTGCGGTCCTCATCTATACCGGCGGCACCACGGGGCTCCCCAAGGGAGCGGTGCTTTCCCACGCCAATCTGGTTTCCGACGTGCTCATGGTGCATGAATGGACACGCGTGCCCCACGGCCCCGGAGAGCCGCTGCGTACTCCCCAGGAGGGAGGATTTCACTGCTATCTGGGAGTCCTGCCCTGGTATCACAGCTTCGGGATGACCCTGTGTCTTCTGGGATCCGTGGACACAGCAAGCAGGCTGATCTGCGTTCCCGATCCGCGGGCCGGGAACCCGCCTTTCACGGAGGTGCTCAAGCTGGTGCACAAGTATCGCCCCACGCTCCTGATCGCGGTCCCCACCATTTTTTCCGCTTTTCTCAATCATCCCCATCTGTCCAAGTACGATCTCAGCTCCCTGATCTGCTGCGCTTCCGGAGGAGCGCCCATGCCCGTGGAGATGGCCAAGCAGTTCGAGGACAGGACAGGCGCGGTCATTTTCGAGGGCTACGGCCTGAGCGAGACAGCCCCGGTCATAGCGGCGAATCCCACGGACAAGGAAAAACGCATGTTCGGATCCGTGGGCTTCCCCATGCCCAGCACGGATATCCGGATTGCCGACATGGAAATGGGCAGCTCCGAGCTGGAACGCGGCCAGGACGGGGAGATCGCGGTTTCCGGGCCCCAGGTGATGAAGGGATACTGGCGCAACCCCCAGGCGGATGCCGAGGTTTTCCGCGAGCTGGACGGCAAGCGCTTCTTCCTGACCGGAGATATCGGCCACTTCGACGAAAACGGGTATTTGAGCATTACGGACCGCAAGAAGGACGTGATCCTTGTGGGCGGGTTCAACTGCTATCCCCGCGAGGTGGAGGAGGTGATCTACCAGCATCCCTCCGTGGCCCAGGCCGCGGTTGTCGGCGTGCCGGACAAGAAGAGCGGGGAGGCGGTTAAGGCCTTTGTTCAGCTTAAGGAGGGGGAAGACGTGAGCGAAGAGGAGATTCTGGAGTTTTGCCGCGAGCGCCTTGCAGGATACAAGCGGCCCAGAACGGTGGAGTTCCGGGACGAGCTCCCCACATCCGCCGTGGGCAAGGTCCTGCGCAAGGATCTCAGGCAGGAGGAGCGTCAGAAAGCCGGTTGATTTTTTGCTCCTCGGAGAGGAAGCATTTCTTCCGGCACACAGAGCTGGCATCTGTTCTGGGGCAGTGACGGCTATGTCCGATGCTGCCCCTTTTTTTTGCGATGCGGTTCCCGCTATTGAGCCATTGTTTCCCCTCCGCGCGTGTGCCTCGCTCCAATTCCCAATCCCGAAAGCCTGTTTTGCACTTGTCTGTTGCGCATTCGGCGGCGATCGTAGATAACAACACTGTGTTCGCCGACTTCGATTCCAGCCCTGGACATCTCCGCCCCGCACGGGTTATTTTTCGGTATATGACCTGAAATGTTTGCTTCAGGACGGTTTTCAATCGACACCAAGCACGCTTTCAAAGGAGGGGCATATGAGCGTTTTGGCGGAACTGTCCATTTTTCCCCTGGATAAGGGAGACAGCCTGAGTCCCTATGTCGCCCGGATGGTGCGTATTGTTCGCGACAGCGGTCTCGACTATACCCTGCATGCTATGGGGACCTGCGTCGAGGGGAGCTGGTCCGAGGTGATGGACGTGGTGAACACGTGTTTTGAGGACCTGCAGCAGGACTGCGAGCGGATTTACATGACCATGAAGCTGGATTACAAGAAGGGCAAGAACGGCCAGATCGAGCACAAGGTCGAGGCTGTTGAGGAACGGTTGCAATCCTGAGGAGAACGGATAAGCGATTATGCCTGTGGTGAGCGAAGAAGTGCTGAATCAAGTGAGCCAGGAGAGTTTCGGACCGGAGCGCGTTGCGGAGCATCTGGGCTATTTCCCTGAGGTTTTCCGCTATCTCAAGGAACGCCATGAGGATATGGGGAACACGCGTCCTGTGGTGACCTACGCCACCGCAGTAACAGTGTGGGCTTTCCGCGAGAGCGGTGACACCGCCCGCGATCTGCCCCAGGGAATGCTGCAGAACCTTTGGCAGAGGCTGTCCCAGGGCGGTCTCGGAGACAAGTTGTCCGGATTTTTGGAGGAAATGGAGCCCCACATGTGGCGCTTCTTTCTGGATCTGACCAAGGCGGCGGCATACAAGGAAGAGTGGGACCAAAAGGATGTGACTGTTGCCGGGCTCGTGTACGCCCCGGTTCTATCGGCCTGCATCTACGCCTTCTGGCCCGAGGAGGAGCTCTCCAAGCTGGAGCAGGGGCTGTCCCAGTTCGGATTGGAGGAATGACAAGGAGACTCATATGGCGCAGGCCGCCGTTATTTCCGAACAGGGCATGCGCGGCAGGATGGAGGACAGCCATCTGCTGCGCCGCGACCTGTATCAGGCGGGCGATCTTTTCGGCGGGGTCTACGACGGACACGCAGGCAGCTATGCGGCGGAATACGCCGCGGACACCCTCCATGTGTACTTCGCGAGTTTCCTGGAGCAGGGACTTGATCCGCAACAGGCCTTTGTACGGGCCTATGAGGTGGTGGATGCCGATCTCGCCGGACAGAGCTCTGGGAGCACAGCGGTGACCTTCTATTTGCGGGACCAGGAGCTGGTTACCGCAAATGCCGGAGACGCAAGGATCGTGGTTGCGGATTCTGGCTCGGTGCGTCAGATAACCCTGGACCATCGGGTGGACGATCCCGGGGAGAGAGAGCGCGTCGAATCCAGCGGCGGAGTGGTGCGTGGCGCGTACGTCATGCACGGCGGGGCCGGGCTCATGCCCACGCGATCCCTGGGCGACGCCTATTTCGAGCCGGTGGGGGTGGTCGCGACTCCGGATACGGCCGCGGAGGATCTGCTCAACGACGACCGCTGGCTCGTGGCGGCCTGTGACGGCCTCTTCGACGTGATGGACAACCAGGAGGTCGCGGCCATCGTCAATCAGACGGACAGCGCCAGGGAGGCGGCGGACGCCTTATCCCAGGAGACACTGGTGCACCGGATGGGCACGGACAATCTGACCGTTATCGTGGTGGACCTGACGCGGTAGGTCGGATTGATCGCGCAGTGGCGCGGCGGGAAGAGAAGAAAAAGAATATCTCGCGCAGAGGCGCGGAGGCGCGGCGTAAGAAAGAAGAAGAGAGAGAGAGAAGAGAAAGACTATTTCGCGCGACGCCGCGACGGCGCAACGTAAGAAGAAAGAAGAGGTTTTCGCGCGGAGGCGCGGAGGCGCAGTGTCAAGAAAAGGAAGAGGATGGGCCTGAAAAGGATTAGGAAAAGCCTTCGCCCATTCTCCGGATACACGCCTCGCGTATTCCGGAATACATGGATTCCAGCTCCTGTATGTGCCGGAACAGGAGGTTCAGGGTTTCCACAGTTTGCTGGACGCTTTCCGGATAGTCATGGGCCAGATTGTTGCGGAGGTTGCGGAAGAACTGCCATTGACTGGCGTCCTCAATGAGCCCCAGCTGTTCCAGTCTGCTGAGGATATCCAGAAAGGGCACGGGCCGGGAATCGGCTTCGAGCCAAGAGTAGACAGCCGGCAGAAGCCTGGTGCCCATGGAGTCCTGCAGCTTGGTGAAGCGGTAGACGAACTGATCGATATGTTCGATTTGCTCTTCCGTAAGCGACTGGAAAGTGCCTTCTGTCAAAGGAAAGAATTCGGCCAGGAGGCGCTTGGCACGGTCCAGTCGTTGAAGATGGGTGTCGTTTTCCCGGATGGCGGAATCGATTTTGGACTGGATCTCATCCATTAGAGTTGCACCCCTGTCTCTTTGGCCTTTTGAACCACGGACCGCGCCTCGTTCTCCGCTGTCGGCGAGGAAGCCACCACGTCGATTTTGCGCTCGCCGATTCGGAGCTGGATCTGGCTCATAGCCCGCAGCTTGGCCTCCTGGAGCTCCTCTCCCTCCAATCCGCTCTCCACATAGAGGTCGATGTCACCGCCCCGCGCACGATCGTCTGTCCTCGACCCGAAGAGGTAGACCCTGGCCTCGGGCCCGAAATGGTCCTCCACAGCCCTTTTGATGGCCGATATTTCCTCGTTGCTCAGTCGCATGCGGATCAAGCTTCACGATCACTCAATAAATGTAGTGACGATAATCTCTGGCTCTTTTTAAATAACTTGCTGATATTTCAGAAGATAGCTCAATCAGGACCGTAAATTTGGGTCAATCCATTTTTTAGTCATCGCTTTCATATATGGTGACACCATCTCTGAGTATCTTTCTACAAAACATTCCATCCATTGCGATAAACTTTTTGAACATTGAATGCGTGTGCACAATGAGATCAATGCTATTAGTTTTGTATAGCCCATTCAATTGTTTTACATATTGCAAAAAAATCTCACTGTGTTCTCTCCAGCTGCTAGGAATGAATTTATCCTTGGTTACCACATACAAATCGATATCGCTATCCTTGTCAGAAACACCGTAGGCAAGGCTCCCAAAAAGAATTATCTTTTTCGGATCAAGAGGTTTTAGACGCTCTACAATTTCATTGGTTATGTTGAGGTCAAGTGTCATTTTTTACATGATATTCGGGCTGGGAGTTTCGGGAGTTTCAGGAGTTACGAGAAAAATCTGTTCAAAATCAAGTGCCTTTATCACTATCGTATCCTGATTTTGTAGATAAGATTTACGGGATTAAGAGGATATTGTCTTCTCCTTTTCTGAAAAAATCATGTTCATCCAGTAAATCCTGTCGACATTCTTCCTCTTAAACTTTGAACTTTGAACAAAATCACCCTGTCAGCCCACTCTCTCGGTATTAACATGGGTATGAAAGGTGGTCATAATTTTAGTATGAAAAGAAGCTATAGCACAGAGGTGACTTATGTCTAGTGTTAAGACAGCGATTTCGCTGGATGAAAAACTATTGGACCGTATCGATGAGCTATCCAAAGAGATGCGAATCTCTTGGAGCCGTTTATTC
>CAYNCR010000026.1:10186-16935 GCA_964395575.1 uncultured Desulfohalobiaceae bacterium | reverse complement strand
TATCTCCCGGTGATCATGGACCCGGAATACCATTTCGAGTCCGTGAACGTGGAGAACCAGACCCAGAACCCCTCCTCCCTGCTGTGGTGGATGCGGCGTGTCATCGCCACACGCCGGCGCTTCCAGGCCTTCGGGCGGGGGGACATCGAATATCTCTTCCCGGACAACCACAAGGTGCTGGCTTTCATCCGCAAATACGGAGAAGAGCGCATCCTGGTGGTGATCAACCTCTCCCGCTTCCCCCAGGTAGCGGAGCTCGATCTCTCCACCTACGCCGGATATATTCCTGTGGAGGTCTTCAGTGGGAACCGCTTCCCCAAAATCCGGGAGAGCGCCTACGTCTTCACCCTGGGAGTGCATGACTACTTCTGGTTTTCCCTGCAGTCCGAAACGGAGCTGGAGCCGGAAAGTGCCCGGGTCTGGGAGCCGCCGCGCATGATCCTGCGCAGGGACTGGAGGGAGGTTTTCGAGGGCGCCAACAAGATGCGGCTGGAGGAGCGCATCCTGCCCGGATTTCTGAGACAGAAGCGCTGGTTCCGCTCCAAATCCAAGAAGATCCGCAAGATCCTCATCGCGGAAAATATCCCTCTTGACGCCGGGGATCAGGATTTTCACCTCCTGCAGCTCGAGGTCAGCTACATCGAGGGCGAGGCGGAGATCTATCTCCTGCCCGTGGGCTACGCCAGTGACACGGAAGCGAGCGAGACGGAGCAGGCAAGCCAGGAGGCCAAGTCCGAAGTGCTGGCCTGGATCAAGACAGGGGACGATTCGGGTCGTCTGTACGATGCTCTGCAGTCTCCCGGATGCCGCGAAGCCCTCTTTTCCCTGATCACAGAGAGCCACAGCATCATTGGCACACGGGGCCATCTGGTGGGGCTTCCCGGCAAGCAGGCCTCGGAACACCTGAGCTCCCTGGAACGCCCCCAGGGCTCCCGTCTGCTTCGGGCGGAACAGAGCAACACATCCGTATTTTACGAGGATGGATACATTCTCAAGTTCTACCGCAAGGTGGATGAGGGGATCAATCCGGACACGGAAATCACCTCCTTCCTGACGGACAAGGCGGAGTTCCCGCACATCCCCTCCTACGCGGGACAGATCCGCTACTCCCACGTATCCCGCAGGCAGTACGTCCTGGGCATGCTCCAGGAATACGTACCCAACCAGGGAGACGCGTGGACCTTTACCCAGGACCACCTGCACAAGTTCTTCGAGAACGCCATGATCACCAAGCAGACCCAGCAGCAGGTGCCCGGGATTCCCCTCTCCCCGCTTTACGTGGGGTACAACAACATCCCCCAGCTCCTGCACGACTGCATCGGCGGATACTTCCTGGAGATGGTCCATCTGCTGGGCCGCATCACCGGACAGCTCCATCTGGCCCTATCCCTGGGATCGGACGATCCGGCGTTTCAGCCGGAGCCCTTTTCCTGGCACTATCAACGCTCCATGTACCAGTCCATGCGCAATCTGTGCCGCAGAACCATCACCACCCTCAGACGGAGCATTCCCCAGCTCACCGGAGATATCCGGCAACAGGCTCAGGATATTGTGGACGCCGAGGACGAGCTTCTTGCCGAGCTCGGCAAGCTGACCCGAGAGCGGCTTGATACCATCAAGATCCGCAACCACGGGGATTACCACCTGGGCCAAGTGCTCTACACGGGCAACAGCTTTATCATTGTGGACTTCGAGGGCGAGCCCGCCCGTCCCCTGAGTGAGCGGCGCCTCAAACGCTCCTGCCTGCGGGATGTGGCTGGGATGGTCCGCTCCTTTCACTACGCGGCCCACTACGCCCTGCACCAGCAGCTCACCTCCAGCGAGGACGACCTGGCCTATCTCGCCTCCTGGATCGATCCCTGGTTCCGGGCTGTGAGCGGCATGTTCCTGTCCGCGTACCAGAACACGATCAGGCCCAGCTCCCTGCTCCCCTCGAACAAGAAGTCCCTTGAGCTCCTATTCCGCTGCCTCATGCTGGAAAAAGCGATCTACGAGGTGGGATACGAGCTGAACAACCGCCCGGATTGGCTGAGCATCCCCGTGCAGGGGGTCAAGCAGCTTTTGGCGGGTGAAATCTAGATACGGAGGTCGGAGGTCGGGGATCGGAAATCGGACGTCGGACGTCAGACGTCGGATGTCGGAGATCGGAGGTTGTGATCCATACCCGGTGTCCGACCGCAAAAAACCCTGAACCCTGAATTGGGGACCCTGAACGGGGAACCCTGAACGGCGAATCCGGAACCAGGAACAAGGAGCTTCGTATGCCAAACAGCATACGCTACGACGTCAGCCTCTTCCAGGAAATGGATACCTACCTCTTCAAGCAGGGAAACCACTACCGGCTCTACGACAAGCTGGGATGCCACCTGCTGAGCTCGGAAGCCGGGTTCGGGGCCTACTTCGCGGTCTGGGCCCCCAACGCCAAGCGCGTGAGCCTGGTAGGCGATTTCAACAATTGGGACGGCTCCAATCACCCCTTGCAGATGCGCGGGGATGGCTCCGGGGTCTGGGAGGGATTTGTTCCCGGGCTGACAGCTGGACATCTGTACAAGTATCGCGTGGAATCCGCTGTCACGGACTACTGGGCGGACAAGACAGACCCTTTCGGCTTTTATTGCGAGAGCGCGGTAAGCCTTGCCTCGGTGGTATGGGATCTGGACTACGGCTGGCATGACGCCGACTGGATGGAGAATCGCCGAGGACCCAACAGCCACAGCGCCCCGCACTGCGTGTATGAGTGTCATCTGGGCTCCTGGGCACGGGTCTCCGAAGAGGGGGACCGCTTTCTCACCTACCGCGAGATCGCTCACAAGCTGGCGGATTACCTGGTGGAGGCGGGATTCACCCACGTCGAGCTCATGCCGGTCATGGAGCACCCCTTCTACGGCTCCTGGGGCTACCAGACTCTGGGCTACTTTTCTCCCACTGCCCGCTACGGGACCCCCCAGGACTTCATGTACTTCGTGGATCATCTGCACAGTCGCGGCATCGGAGTCATCCTGGACTGGGTCCCTTCCCACTTTCCCGGGGATGAAACAGGCCTGGTCTATTTCGACGGGACCCATCTCTATGAGCACCAGGACTCGCGCCTCGGCTTTCACCCGGATTGGCAGAGCTATATCTTCAACTACGGCCGCAACGAGGTGCACTCCTTTCTGGTCAGCAGCGCCTTGTTCTGGCTGGACAAATACCACATGGACGGCCTGCGGGTGGATGCGGTGGCCTCCATGCTCTATCTGGACTACGGCCGGACCGGAAGGGACTGGATCCCCAACCGCTACGGAGGCAATGAGAACCTGGATGCCATCGCCTTTTTGCGCAACGTGAACAGCGCGGTGTACGAAAACTTTCCCGGAGCGCAGACCATTGCCGAGGAATCCACCTCCTGGCCCATGGTCTCCAGGCCGGTGTACGCCGGAGGACTCGGCTTCGGCATGAAGTGGAACATGGGCTGGATGCACGATACGCTCAACTATTTCGCCCAGGATCCCGTCCACCGCAAGTACCACCAGAGCGAGCTCACCTTCAGCATCTGGTACGCCTTCACCGAGAACTTCGTTCTGCCGCTGTCCCACGACGAGGTGGTCTACGGCAAGGGCTCGCTCCTGGACAAGATGCCCGGGGACACCTGGCAGCAGTTCGCCAATCTGCGCCTGATGCTGGGCTACATGTACACCCATCCGGGCAAGAAGCTCCTGTTCATGGGAGACGAGTTCGGTCAGCGCCAGGAGTGGTACCACGAGGAGAGCTTGCACTGGCACCTCCTCGAGGACCCCATGCACGCCGGCCTGGCCCGCTGGGTGCGCGAGCTCAATCTGATCTATCGCCATGAGCCCTCCCTGCACGCCGGAGATTTCGAACAGAACGGCTTTTCCTGGATCGACTGCTCCGACGCGGAGAACAGCGTGATCAGCTACCAGCGCCGCGTATCGGAACAGCAAAGCTTCAATATTGTCGTGGTGTGCAACAACACCCCAGTGCCGCGGGCCAACTACCGCATCGGGGTTCCCCTCTCCGGCCACTGGCGGGAGGCGCTGAACAGCGACGCCCGCGAGTACGGCGGCAGCGGCCACGGGAACATGGGCGGAGTCAATACCTCCTCGGTGCCCTGCCACGGCTATTCCCAGTCCCTGGTGCTCCATCTGCCGCCCATGGCCGTGCTCATTCTCAAGCACGGAGAGCAGTGATGCGCAAACGGGTCGGAGCCAGGTACCTGGGAAACGGAACCACGCGGTTCAGGGTCTGGGCCCCCTTCCGAAGCAACGTGGATGTTCGCCTGGACGGCTCGAATCTGCGGGAAACCCGGGCTCTGACCCTTGAGGGGAACGGCTACTGGAGCACGGATATCTCCGGCACACAGCCGGGAGACCGCTATTCCTTGGTCCTGGACGGTGAGATCGTCCGTCCGGATCCGGCCTCCCGCTACCAGCCGGAGACCGTGCACGGCCCCTCGGAAGTGGTGGATACCTCCTTTCCCTGGTCCGACGGGACCTGGGGGGGCCTTCCCCTGGAAGACCTCATCTTCTACGAGATCCATCCGGGAACCTTCACCCCGGAGGGGACCCTTCGGGCCATTATTCCTCGCCTGAATGAGCTCGCGGCCATGGGGATAACCTGCCTGAGCCTCATGCCCGCGGCCCAGTTCCCCGGCAGCCGCAACTGGGGCTACGACGGGGTCCTGCCCTTTGCGGTGCAGAACACCTACGGCGGGCCGCGCGCCCTGCGCGAGCTCGTGGACGCCTGCCACGCACGGGGATTGGCCGTGGTCCTGGATGTGGTGTACAATCATCTGGGACCCGAGGGGAACTATCTGGCCGACTTCGGGCCCTACTTCACGGAGCAGTACGCCACCCCCTGGGGCCCGGCGCTCAACTTCGACAGCGCCCACAGCGACGAGGTGCGCAACTTCTTCATGGACAACGCCCTGACCTGGATCGAGGATTTCCATCTGGACGGGCTGCGCCTGGACGCGGTCCACGCCATATTCGACATGAGCGCCCGCCCCTTCCTCCAGGAGCTGGCCAGCGAGGTGCGGCGCCTGGGCCGAAGGCTGGGCAAGCCGGTCCACCTCCTGCCGGAGAGCGACGCGAATGACGCGCGCCTCATCCGGGAGCAGTCCCTGGGCGGCCTGGGGCACTCCGGACAATGGGCGGACGACTTCCACCACAGCGTGCACGCCCTGCTCACCGGGGAACGGCAGGGATACTACCTGGACTTCGGCAGCGCCTGGCAACTGAAGAAAGCCCTGGCCCAGGGATACGTGTACGACGGAATCCACTCCGCCTACCGCCGGCGCAGGCACGGAAACTCGCCCAGAGACCGCTCCGGAAAACAGTTCGTGGTCTCTACCCAGAACCACGACCAGGTAGGCAACCGCATGCAGGGGGAACGCCTCTCCGCGCTGGTGTCCTTGGAGGCGGACAAGCTGGCCGCGGGGCTCCTGCTCACCAGCCCCTTTCTGCCCCTGATCTTCATGGGCCAGGAATACGGGGAGACAGCACCCTTTCGCTTCTTCGTCAGCCACGGCGACGACTGGCTCATCGAGGCAGTCCGGGAGGGGAGAAAGCGGGAGTTCGCCGCATTCGACTGGCCCGGGGAGCCGCCCGATCCGCAGGATCCGGAGACCTTCGCAGGCTGCGTTTTGAGCTGGCACAAGCGGAACGAGGGGAAGCACCGGAGCATGGCCGGGCTCTACGCCGCCCTGATCCGGATGCGCAAGAGCCTGCCCGCCCTGCGGGAGCTTCGTCTGGACCGCCTCGCCGTGTGGGGAGCGAACAGCGGCGCGGTGCTCAGCCTTCTTCGCTGGAGCCCCGAGGACCGCATCGCAGCGGTGTGCAACCTGACCCCGGACGAGGAGGAAGTCCGGCTGGATCTCCCCGGCACGGGCTGGACCCGGCTTCTGCATACCGCGGACCGGGAATGGGACGGACCCGGCAGTGCGATTCCCAACCATCCTGAGCCTGACGGCGGAATCAGGCTTGCAGGATACAGCCTGGTCCTGCTCCGGTCGGTGAGTCGGTGAGTCAGTGGGTCGGTGGGTCAGTGTGTCGGTATGTGAGTGAATCAGTGAAACCTTCGCACACATCACGTTTCATGGTACACCAATGACAATTCATGAATACCCCGTCACAGATAACAGATAACGTTAACAGATAACGGACAACCCACGGAAGGTCCTATGCAACGCTACGTCTGTGTCCATGGACACTTCTATCAGCCCCCAAGGGAAAATCCCTGGCTGGAGGAGGTGGAGCTGGAGGAATCCGCATCTCCCTTTCACGACTGGAACGAGCGGATCACCGCGCAGTGCTACGCCCCGAACACCGCCTCGCGCATCCTGGACCACAAGCGCCGCATCGTGGACATCGTGAACAACTATTCCAAAATCAGCTTCAACTTCGGCCCTACTCTTCTCTCCTGGATGCAGCGGCACAAACCGGATGTGTATGAGCAGATCCTGGAGGCGGACCGGGTGAGCCAGGAGCGCTTTTCCGGGCACGGCTCCGCCCTGGCCCAGGTATACAATCACATGATCCTGCCCCTGGCCCGGGAACGGGACAAGATCACCCAGGTCCTGTGGGGCATCCGCGACTTTCGGAGCCGTTTTCTCCGCATGCCCGAAGGCATGTGGCTGCCGGAAACAGCGGTGGACACGGCCAGCCTGGAGGTGCTCGCCGATCAGGGAATTGCCTTCACTCTCCTGGACCAGAGTCAGGCCGCCCGGATTCGGCCCGTGGGGAGCAAGGAGT
>CAYNCR010000026.1:9931-10176 GCA_964395575.1 uncultured Desulfohalobiaceae bacterium | reverse complement strand
GAGCTGACCCCAGAGGACCAAATCGACCCCACCCGGCCCTATCTCT
The DNA here is from genome assembly GCA_964395575.1 of uncultured Desulfohalobiaceae bacterium. Classification (GTDB taxonomy): domain Bacteria; phylum Desulfobacterota; class Desulfovibrionia; order Desulfovibrionales; family Desulfothermaceae; genus JAIPDU01. The sequence continues at coordinate 10,130 of CAYNCR010000026.1, read as the reverse complement.
GCCAGCTTCCCTCGGGCAACAGCATCGCCATCTTCTTCTACGACGGTCCCATCTCCCAGGACATCGCCTTCGGCGGACTGCTGCGGAACGGGGAGTTCCTTGCGGACCGCCTGAACCAGGCCTTCTCCGAGGAACGGGATTGGCCGCAGATGGTGCACATCGCCACCGACGGCGAGACCTACGGCCACCACCACCGCAT
>CAYNCR010000026.1:0-9871 GCA_964395575.1 uncultured Desulfohalobiaceae bacterium | reverse complement strand
GGGACATGGCCCTGGCCTACTGCCTGCACCACATCGAAAGGAAGGAAATGGCCCAGATCACCATCTACGGGGAATACCTGGAAAAGCATCCTCCGGAGATGGAGGTGGAAATCGTGGAAGAGTCCTCCTGGAGCTGCTTCCACGGAGTGGAGCGCTGGCGGGACGACTGCGGCTGCCATAGCGGGATGAGCCCAGGCTGGACACAGGCCTGGCGCAAGCCCCTCCGCGAAGGCCTGGATCACCTGCGGGACATCGTGGACCCCCTCTTCGAGAAGCACGCGGCGGAGCTTGTGAGCCATCCCTGGGCTTCCAGGGAGGAGTACATCGAGGTCCTCTGGGACCGCGACCCCCAGCAAATGGACGATTTCCTGGCCAGACAGACGAGCCGCAGGCTTACCCATGAGGAAAAGATCAGGCTGCTCAAGCTCTTCGAGATCCAGCGCAACGGCATGCTCGCCTACACCAGCTGCGGCTGGTTCTTCGACGAGATCTCGGGCATCGAGACCACTCAGGTCATGAAGTACGCCGCCCGCATGATCCAGCTTGCCGAAGAGGTTTTCGACACACCCCTGGAAGAGGAATTTCTCGGCTATCTGGAACAGGCTCCGAGCAACATCCCCGAGCACCGCAATGGGCGCCGCGTGTATGAAAAGTTCGTCAAGCCGGCGAGCGTGGACTTCCTCTTCGTGGGCAGCCACTATGCCCTGTCCTCTCTGTTCGAGGAGGACCTGGAGAATATCCGCATCTACTGCTACACTGCGGAAAACAGATTTTTCGAGTCGCACGTGGCGGGGCAGATGAGGCTCAGCCTGGGGACCACGCGCATTGTCTCCAACCTGACCTGGGACGAGACCGAGGTCTGCTTCGCCGCGGCCTATCTTGGGGAGCACAACGCCAACTGCGGCATTCTGAAGCATATGAGCCCCGAGGCCTTCCAGGTCATGCGCGAGGAGATCGAGGATGTGTTCTACAAGGGCGACATCCCCGAGCTCATCCGCAGCATGGACAGCCATTTCGGCGGCCACAACTACAGTCTGTGGCACTTGTTCAAGGACGAGCAACAGAAGGTGCTGCAAGACATCATCCAAACCAACCTGGAGGAGGCCGAGAACACGCTGCGAAGTATCGTGGAACAGCACTATACTCTGATGAACTTCCTCACCGAGGTCAACACCCCCATTCCCAAGGCCCTGCACAAGGCAGCGGAAACCGTGGTGCAGTCCGATCTCCTGCGTCTCTTCGATGAAGAAGAACCCGACCTGGATCAGCTGGAGCGACTCATCAGACAGGCCCAGGACTGGCATATCCATCTGGATACAATGGAGCTGGGGTACAAGGCCGGCTGGAAAATCGATCACCTTATGGGACACCTGGAACAGGATCCGGAAAACAGGGATCTTCTGCAATGGATCATCGCAATCCTGGACACCCTGCAGCCGCTGTCCCTTGATCTCAATCTGTGGCAGTCACAGAACATCTTCTTCCATTTGGTCCAGCACACCTACGAGGAGATGTGGGACAAGGCGGACAAGGGAGAAGAAGCGGCCAAGGAATGGATCGGACTCCTGCAGAAACTGGCCGGACACCTGAATGTGATGTGCCCCGGTTATGAAGAGAAGGATGAATAAATGTTCGATTGGGGGTTAGAAGTTATAAGTGTTCAGTGATTGGGGATTTCAAGATTCAATTCTCAAACAAAAACACCTAAACACAGAACCATTGAATCACGTAAAAGTTTAACTGAAAACTATAAATCTATGCCCATCCCCCGATCTACATATAGATTGCAATTTCATCCCGGCTTTTCCTTTCAGGCAGCTGAGGGGATCACGGACTATCTCCGGGATCTCGGGATTACGTCCATCTATGCCTCCCCAATCACCGCGGCCCAGCCCGGAAGCGAACACGGATACGACCAGATCGATCCCTGCCGGATCAATCCGGAGCTGGGCGGCGCGGAGGGTTTCGAGCACCTACAGAGACGCTGCGGCGAAACGAACCTGGGCTGGATCCAGGACATCGTGCCCAACCATATGGCCTATTCCGCGGACAACCCTCGATTGGCCGATGTCCTGGAAAAAGGCTCCCAGTCGGCCTACGCAGACCATTTCGACACTTGGTGGCACCATCCCCATCCCGCCCTGTCCGGACGACTGAGCGCCCCGTTTCTGGGCGCGCCGTACAGCGAATGCCTTGAAAACGGGGATCTGGGGCTCGACTTCCGCGAAGGCCGCTTGCTCCTGCGCTATTTCGACGTCCGGCTGCCGCTTTGTTTGGAATCCTATCCCCTTCTGCTGGAACGGGCTCTGGAGAGACTGCTTTTGGACTCTCCGGAGGCAGCCACCGGCCTGGAACAGGCCCTGCTCGTGTGTCGCGGTGAACACTCCGGCGGCATTGAGCGCGCCTCCTCGCTGCTTCGCGATCTTTACCAAGACCACGCCGCATTCCGACAGTGGCTGGACCTCTTTCTGGAACGGATGAACGCCGCGCCCCGCTCGCGAGAGGGAATCCGGCTCCTGGACCGGATCGCGCGAAATCAGCACTTCGCTCCGGTCCACTGGGAGATGGCCGGCAAGGAGATCAACTACCGGCGCTTCTTCAGCATCAACGACCTCATCTGCCTCAGGCAGGAGCGACAGGAGGTCTACGAGGACACACATAGCCTTGTTTTTCGTCTGGCGCAGGAAGGCCGCCTGCAGGGCCTTCGCATCGACCACCTGGACGGTCTGGCGGATCCGCTGGCGTATCTGCAGCAACTCAGACGCCATCTGCCGGAGACCTACCTTGTTGCGGAAAAGATCCTCGCGCCGGAGGAGGTTCCGCCCGAGAACTGGCCCGTCCAGGGCACCACGGGGTACGACTTTCTGCTGCATCTTAACGGGATCCAGTGTGATTCTTCAGGCAAGGCCGTATTCGATGCGCTCTATGCGGAGCTCGATCCCGGGGAAGCTCGTGCGGGAGCTGAGAAGATCCCGGAACAGAAGGGACGGATCCTGGAACGGGAATTGGGCGGGGACCTGGACAATCTGGTTCGCGAGCTCGCGCGGGGAATCTGCGCCACTCCCTGGGGCAGCGATCTCTCCATGGCTGAGCTGCGCCGTGCGGTCGCCGCTATGGCGAGCGTCTTTCCGGTGTACCGCACCTATGTCCGGCAGGGGCCTCCTGCGGGAGCGGACAGGGCCTACCTCCGAACCGCGCTGCAGCGAGCCGGGCGACGCGATCCCTCCGTCCGGGAGACGCTTGCCCGTCTGGAAGGGTTCGTCTTCGCCTCCTCCGGAGATCTCGGACCGGAAATCGCCGGGGCGAGAGACGAGTTCCTGCGCCAGCTGCAGCAGACGACCGGCCCCCTGGCGGCCAAGGGATTCGAGGACACCCATCTCTACACCTTCAATCGCCTGGTCTCTTTGAACGATGTGGGCGGGGATCCGCACCGCTTCGGGCTGTCTCCGGAGGCCTTCCATGCCTTCATGCGGCACAGGGCCCGCCGCTGCCCCCACAGCATGAACGCCAGCGCCACCCACGACACCAAGCGGGGCGAGGACGTGCGGGCCAGGCTGAACATCCTCTCGGAGATGCCCCAGACGTGGGCGAGGCACGTGCGGGACTGGTGTAAGCTGAACAGCAGATTCAAGACCAATCTCGACGGAACGGCCGCCCCGGACGGCAACGAGGAGTATCTTTTGTATCAGACCCTGGTGGGCACTTTCCCATTCTCCGAGAGCGATCTCGGCGAGTACAAGCAACGGATTAGGGATTATCTGATCAAGGCCCTGCGCGAGGCCAAACGGAACACCAGCTGGCATCGGGTGAACTCGGATTGGGAGAACGCCTGCCTGGACTTCCTGGACGCCATCCTGACCGACGACCGCAGCGGACCTTTTTTGGAGCGCTTTATCCCCTTTCAGCAGGGAATCGCCCACCTGGGAATGATCAACTCCCTGGCCCAGGTCTTGCTCAAAACGGCCGCTCCCGGGGTCCCGGACGTGTATCAGGGAACGGAGCTCTGGGACCTGAATCTGGTGGACCCGGACAACCGGAGGGAGGTGGACTTTTCCGCCAGAAGGCGGTATCTGGAGCGGATTCGCTCCGGCCTGGAGGAGAATCCCGAGGCCCTGTTCCGGGAGATGTACGAGCGGCCCGAAAACGGAATGCTCAAGATGCACCTCCTGCATCGGGGTCTGTTGGCCCGAAAGGAACACGCGGATCTTTTCCGGGACGGGGAGTACTTCCCCGTGCCCGTGGAAGGCCCGCTTCGGGAGCACGTTCTGGCCTTTTGCCGACGCAGGGGCGAGTCCCTCTGCCTTGCCGTGGCACCCAGGTTTCCGGCCGGTCTGGTGAGCCCTCCGGGCTGGCCCCTGGGACGCGACGTGTGGGGCGAGACCCGAATCCGCCTCCCGGAGGGCGCGAGCCGGCTGCGGGATCAGCTCACCCTGGCTGAACATCCGGCTGATAAGACCCTCAATGTTGGCGATCTGTTTCAGTATTTGCCTGTATGTTTATTAATTGCCGGAAAAAGGTGAATGAGAACAAGGTAACCTTATACCCCCCTTTCAACTCTTGACTTGTGACTTTCAACTGGATCCATTATGCTCCCCATCCGTTCCAGCGGCGTTCTGCTGCACATCACCAGCCTGCCCTCGACCTCCGGGATCGGCGATCTCGGGCCGGAGGCGTACCGATTCGCGGAATTTCTGGAACGGGCCGGACAGCTCTACTGGCAGATTTTGCCGGTCTCGCCCACCAGCCCGGGCTCCGGGGAATCGCCCTACAGCAGCGACTCCGCCTTCGCAGGCAATCCCCTGCTCATCTCTCCCGATCTCCTGGAACAGGACGGGTACCTCCATCCCGGTGAGGCGCAGGCCTATAAAACCGAGCCGTCAGATACTGCGGACTTCGAGTTGGCCCGCGGATGCCGGGAGGATCTTCTGGAGCGGGCCTTCCGGCGTTTCTTACGCGAGGAATGCTCTCCGCAGGGGTACGCCGAGTTCTGCTCGACGCAGGCCCACTGGCTGGAGGACTACGCCCTCTTTCGGGCCCTCAAGGCGGCCCACGGCTGGAATGTGCCCTGGATCGAGTGGCCCGCGGAGCTCAAGTACCGCGATTCCGGCTGCCTTTCCCAGTGCCGGCGGGATATGGCCACAGCGGTGGAGCGGGAAAAGTTCCGGCAATTTCTGTTTTTCAGCCAGTGGCAGCGACTCAGGGAATTCTGCCGCCGAAAGGGGGTGCACATCTTCGGGGACCTGCCCATCTACGTCAGCCTGGACAGCGCTGATGTGTGGTCCCGACCCGAGCTGTTCAAGCTGGACGAGGAACGAAGGCCCCATGTCGTCGCAGGCGTACCGCCGGACTACTTCAGCGAGACCGGTCAGCTCTGGGGCAATCCGGTCTACGACTGGCAGCGGCTCCGGGAAACGGGCTTTGCCTGGTGGTTGGCCCGTCTGGAGCGCAATCTGGAGCTCTTCGACATGGTCCGGATCGATCACTTCCGGGGCATGGTGGGTTACTGGGAGGTCCCGGCAGATGCGGAAACCGCCACTGACGGATGGTGGCGAGAGGCACCGGCGACGGAGCTCCTGCGCGCGGTGTACAGACGTTTCCCCGAAGCCCGGATCGTGGCCGAGGACCTGGGCGAAATCACCGCCGATGTGCGGGAAACCATGGCCTGCTTCGGCCTGCCCGGCATGAAGCCGATCATCTTCGGCTTCACCTCCGAGGATCCGGGCTCGACCCTGCTGCCGCACAATATCGAGCCCCTGTCCGTGGCCTACACCGGAACCCACGACACCAACACGGTCCGCGGCTGGTTCGAGGAGGAGGCGACTGCGGAAAACAGGCAGTGGCTTGCGGACTATCTGGGTCGGGAGGTCCACGAGGAGAGCGTGGCCAGAGAGTTGATCCGGCTGGGCATGATGAGCCCGGCCCGGCTGATGATCACCCCGATGCAGGACATGCTGGGCCTGGCCTCCCATGCCCGCATGAACACGCCGGCCACATCGCGGGGAAACTGGTCCTGGCGCGTCCTGCCCCATCAGCTGAGCCCGGATGCGGCGGACTGGCTTCGATCCGTGACCCGGATCTATGGTCGCATTTGACGGACACCTGGTTTCGTGATGGGTTATTAGCTCGGACACGAACAAAAATATGCCAACCGCCCGCTCCCTTCGGTCGCTCGAAAGCGAGACCTTCCCCGCGGCGGACCGTTGCCGCGGGGAAGGGGACCACGCCGTGTTTTGCTTGCCGGCCCTGCCGAGGCAGAGCCGAGGCTGGGGCTTGTGCCCCGCAACCGTCCGCGGGGCACAAGAAATATCCCTCTTGTCCCCTATGTCGAGTGAGCGCGAGCGAACGGGCGGTTTACGCACTTCGCTCTTTGAAGAATCCCGACCCACAAGTCACCATCATATATGAACACCGAAATCCATCAACTGGAAAGCGCCCTCGCCTTCACCGAGGAGGAGGCAAACGGGCTGAGCCGTGTGCTCCACCTGGCCCGGGAAGAGGCCGCTGTAACCTACCCGGCTGTCGCCGCAGAGGTGCCCGAGCCCGAAGAGATCCTTCTCGCAGCCTGGCACTGGCGGATGCTCATTCCCGTCTGCTCCGGCGCCAGGAACCTGGCCTGGGAAAACGTCGTGCTGAGCTTCGCTCCGCATACCCGCTTGAAAATGCCCCCGGCAGTACAGCTCACCGTGGAACAGGCCTCACTCACCGGCTGCTGGGAGCCCCACAGTATCTTTGCCGAGGCCTGCCCCATCCTGGAGGGGCGCCCCGCCAAGACCGTCTCCGAGCTTCTGCGCCAGATGCGCTTGACTGCCCATGACGGAATCTTAAGCGGCCGAATACTAGGCGGGATCATGAAACAGCTGCGGCTCCGGGGCAGTCTGGACCAGCTCATCATCGAGCTCAAGGCGGCCGGAGCGGTCAGCCCCTACCTGACCTCCGGGCTGGGCACCTTCGAAGGGACTTCGCCCAGGTACGAGATCAATCCCAGCCTGCTGCAAGGGCTTGTGTGAACCATTGAGGAAATCCGGATGAAGTCAACAGACACGGCCCTTGCCCAGTACCTGAGCGGAGAACGCTATCGGCGGGAGATGGATATCGCCCGCCTCTGGAAGCACTGGCCCGAGCTTGTGGGGGATGAATTCGCGGGCATGGTCAAGCCCCTGGGACGACAGGGCAACGCCCTGGTCCTGGGTGTGGAGGACAATCTGCTCATGCAGGAGATGGTCTACCATACCGACGCCCTCCTGGATGCCATATCGAGCTTTCTGGGCTGGCAGCCGTTTGACAACATCAAGTACAAATTGCTACAGAATCGTACTGCGCTCGACGAAATCGATCTGGAAAAAGAGGCCACCGGCAGCCGCCTGGGACAACTTCCCGATGCCAGCCAGGTCGGCGCGCTTCTCGACGTCCTTCCCGAGGACACTCCCTTCGGCCGCTGCTACAGGGCCTACATCGCTCTGCATCGCCAAAAGCGGGGAGACGGGGAAGGGGCTTCATAATCCGGATCTCCATTCACGGCTTGCGAGTCGCGGATCGTGAATTGCGATTGCATCAGTTTCAAGTCATTCATCTCGAATAACCACCTCCAAGGAGGAAGACGGCCATGGCGGAAATGTCCCTTGAAGATCTGAACCTGAACAAGCCTCTGGACAAGATGACAGCCAAGGAGCTGCGTGAGCTGGCCATTGAAAAGATCCCCCAGATCAAGGGTGCCTCCGGGATGGAAAAGCACGAGCTGATCAAGGAGATCAAGGAGCTTTGCGGTATCCTGGAGGATGCGGAGAATCCCTACAAGGAGCAGATCTGGAGCATCAAGCGCGAGATCAAGGAGCTCAAGGCCCAGAAGGCCCAGCTGCCCAGCTCCCGCCGCCAGCAGCGGGACCGGCTCCGGCGTCAGATCAAGCGGCTCAAGAACAGGACCCGCAGGTTGGCTGAAGCCGTCTAATTGTGGGTTGACAAGCGAGTCTTCTTTGGTTACAAATTTTTTTGTTGCGCTTTGGGGCATCGTCTAGTGGCAGGACGCCAGGTTCTGGCCCTGGTAGCCGAGGTTCGAATCCTCGTGCCCCAGCCATCCCCCGTCCCCATCGTCTAGCTAGGTCCAGGACACCGGCCTTTCACGCCGGCGACAGGGGTTCAAATCCCCTTGGGGACGCCATTTGCTGGCCCCGGTTTATTGCCGGGGCCTTTTTACGTACGTCCCCTTGCCCTTCCGGTCCGAAGACCCACCAGGGCCAGGTTCCAAGCCGATCTTATCCTTATCCCAGATCTTGCCTTTCCCTTCGCCGTCGCAGAACTTGTTGGATCGGCTAGTCCCATGCTGGAGAAGCTAGAACCTCCGCACATCACACAAGCCGTACAGCCTGCTCTTGGCTCTCCTGCTCCGCGAATACCTGGACTCGTCGCACTCGCGTAGAGCAACAGTATTTAGCCTGACGTTTTATACTCACTTCTGCCGCAGGCAGGATTTAACCGGACAGGCCGCAGATTGGATCCTGATGGCGAAATTGGGAAAGAATATCCCACGAAGAGTCTCGGGTGATGATTTGAATTGATTTTGGTCTTTCTTGTCAGCCATCGCTTTCTGGATTATCGTGCAAGATATGACAAGCAAAGATCACACACCCCATGAGGGGCTATTCCTCAAGGTTTTCAAGGATAAGGAGAACACCAAGCATTTCCTTCGGGGACACCTGCCTCAGGGGGTGCTCGAGCACGCAGACCTGGATTCCCTTTATCTGGAGAACGTCTCCTATCTGGACGATAATTTGCGGAAGCACTTCTCCGATCTGGTGTTCAGCGTTAGAATGGGCGAACAGGAATTCTCGGCTGCCAAGGTCTATTTGCTCTTTGAGCACAAAAGCTCTCCGGAGCCGCTGGTGGGGATGCAGGTACTCAGGTATATGGCCCTGCAGTGGAAAGAAATGCATGATCAGGGACAGACCGTTGGAGGCAAGCTCCCTCCGATCATTCCAATCGTCATCTACCAGGGCCGGAGCTCCTGGCAGGCCAGAGCTTCCTTTCAGGACTTGGTGGAGATGCCCTCGGAGGCATTCAAGGATTTCGTGCCGGATTTTTCCTTTGCCTTCTTCAATATCGGCAAAGTTGACGAGGAAAAAGTCCGGGAGAACGTGGTCCTCAAGTTCTATGTGGCCATCATCAAGGCTCTGGACTCACCGGAACTGAGAGATCTCCTGCCTCAGCTGACACAAGGGCTCTATGAAAGCTTGGGGCAAAGAACTGGCCTTGAGTATATCGAGATCTTTTTCAAGTATCTGGTAAACTCCACTGAAGTTGTAGATAAGCAAGATTACGCAAAAGCTCTGGACAAGGTTCCAGAGGGAGGTGATAAAATCATGACTACATTGGCAGAGGAATGGAAACAGGAAGGCAGAGAGGAAGGCAGAGAGAAAGGCAGAAAGGAAGGAGAACAAATTGGTGTAATCAAGAATTCTCAAGAAATGCTTATCTCGGCTGTCCATAACAGATTTGGAATTGTGAAACCAAAATTGGCAGAGAAAATCCGCAAAATTCAGTCAAAAGAGACATTGCACAGTTTATTCAACAAAACTTTTGTGGTTGATGATAAGGATGAATTCGACAAGTTAGTAGATGATGCTTTAGAAGAATAAACTGAGTTTTGCAGTTGGTAGATATAGTTGAGTTCTTCAAGCCCTTAAAGTTTTGCTGCCAGATATCCATTTGCCACCATACACCTACAGACAAAAAGGTGTTCAAATTGGGATGTATTTGGAGGTATGTGAGGGCCACTGTATGCCTCTCATGTTAGTAGCGGTAGGGAAATGTGGCCTAATGTATGGCCTTTCACGCCGGCGACAGGGGTTCAAATCCCCTTGGGGACGCCATTTGCTGG
>CAYNCR010000025.1:16777-17012 GCA_964395575.1 uncultured Desulfohalobiaceae bacterium | reverse complement strand
GTATTATGAAACCCAGCGAAGCGCTCCATCCGCCTTCGCCTCGCGGACAATTCCTCAATAATTCAACACCTTGGCCACATTTTCATACAAACCCCTCATTCCCGGGCCGGCCCGGACACAACCAAGCATGAAGATTGTGCGCGGGGAGTCGGGGATTGCGTTGATGCCTGTGTTTCATCCCGGTGTCCAATGCAGGGAAGGGCTCACGCTGAGCGACTCATGCCCGCGAGACACC
>CAYNCR010000025.1:0-16767 GCA_964395575.1 uncultured Desulfohalobiaceae bacterium | reverse complement strand
TTATCGAAATAGGCAGCATCTCGCCGAACAACTTCGACCAGTTCTTCTCCTCCATCTACTACGAGGTCCTGAGCACTATTTCCGAAGAGGAGGAACAGGCACTTTCCCCTCGGGAGAACGATGGCCCGAGCACCTAAAGACGCCACCCACTCACGGGACCCGAGCATGCAGGTGGCCGAAATGTTCGGCCGCATCACCCCGTGTTACGATATCCTGAACCGAGTTCTCAGCCTGGGGACGGATATATACTGGCGCAAGCAACTGGTCCGTAGCATCTCCCTCTGTCCGCGAGGCAAACTCCTTGATCTGGCAGCGGGCACACTGGATGTAACTCGTGCCGTCATCCGGACATACCCCTCCTCCCGAGTTGTCGGCCTGGATCTGGCCCTCCCCATGCTGCACAAGGGCAAAAACAAGGTCGACTCCGGCCGGGTACAGCTCGCCTGCGGCAACGCCCTGTCCATTCCCCTTGCGGATGAAAGTGTGGAGTGCGTGACCATCGCCTTCGGGATACGCAATATCGACCCCAGAAGTGAAGCCTACGCGGAGATCCGCAGAGTCCTTGCGCCCGGAGGCAAGCTGTGCATCCTTGAATTCGGCGCGGTCCGGCCGGGCCTTTTGGGAAGGATGTACACGCGGTATCTGCATTCTCTCCTGCCCCGCATCGGGGCCCTCGTTACCGGAGACCGGAGGGCCTATTCCTACCTGGCGGGGACCATCTCCGCATTCCCCTCTGCGGATGCCCTGGGGAAGGAGCTCTCCGAGGCGGGATTCGAAGGGATGGAATACACCCCCTTGAGCGCCGGGATTGTGTGGCTGCATACGGCCCGAAAACCCGGGATTCCGGAAAGGGAAAACAACGCTTCCCCCTCTCAAGATTGAGTTTGGCCCGCCGGATGCAACGGAGACTGCCCTGCGGGCCGCCACTGATTCGCGTCCCCCCTGCACAAGCGCGCCGGACTTCCGCCGACCAGGAGGGGAGTTTTTGCACGGGGACCCAGCCCTTCTGCGGGAGAGTCCCAACGGGCCGCGGACCTCCCCCTCTTTTGCCCCTCCTCGAGTCGCACTCCTCAAGCCGGGGCCCCGTACAGGGCCTTTAAAACCTTTGACTCAAATAGATAAGCACAAGTCCGGAAAGCAGAGCGGTCAATCCGAGCTTGCGCAAAAAGCCCGGTGACCTGTCCAAAAGCTGCTCCAGCACCTGGGGCATTTTCTCCGCAAACAAAAAGTAGGGGATCCCCTCTATAATGAAAGCGAGCCCAAGGGCCTTGATAAACAGAGACAAATCCATGGAAGCCGTTCCTTGAGCCTTTTGCGTGGTTCCTGATCCGCACTTGCCCCCTGTTTTTCCGTGCCGCTGTGGGCCCCGAAAACCGAAACCGGAGAACCGGGTATCTCAGGGCTGACAAACGGGGAAAGGCAAACTTTACACAATCGAGGGACAGACGTGCTGCGCGGCAGCGGGAGACAGCCCTGTTCTGCCTCAAAGGGGCCTTTGAGACAAGGCGGAAAAAGTCGGGGAGGCATTTGCGGAATGGGGAAGCGTTTCCCGGAAAACCGGCACCGCTGCCAGCTCGAATCACGGCGCGCGAAGGGGCATTTGACCCCGATTCACTCCTAGATTCCCGCGAAACGTCACAAAAATGCCCGCCGGCTCATAAACCCGGAAGCCGGCGGGAAACAGCTCGAAGCATGGCCGCAGGAACCGTTATTTTTTGCCCCGGGAGGCAGTTTCCCGGCAGGAGAAGCGCAAGGGGACTATTCCTCCTTCTCCATATAGCGCTCTTCGTATCCCGTCTGGATCACGGTCCTCTGGGTCTGATCCTGCCACTCCATGGACGGCCGGATCTTGATCACGTCCTGCAGCCTATCCTGGCGCTTGAGGCGCTCGTAGATCTCCTGCCAGGCACAGGGAATGGCGTCGTCAACCTCGCACATTCCCTTGTTCGTCCCTCCGCAGGGTCCGTTGAACAGCCCCTTGGCGCAACGGGTGACAGGGCATATTCCCCCGGCGTATCCGATGACACAATTGCCGCAGGCACGGCATCGCTCCTCGTAAAGGCCGATGTCGCGGTCGAGCCCGATGGCCACTGTGTTTACAGCGGGCAGAACAGGGGTGTCCGGATAGCGCTCCGCAATGAGCTGGGTCCCGGCGGCGCAGGCCATAACGATGACTGCCGTTTTGCGGGGGGCTATGTCGTCCATCTCCTGCACGTACTCCAGATTGCAGGCCCGTTCCACGGTATATTCCGTGAGCTGCCTCTCGAATCCCTTCTGGCGAAAATACTCCCTGAGCTCCTCGTTCAGGATCCTGGCTTCCTTCTGGCCGCCGCCCAGACATACCGAGGCGCATCCGCCGCATCCCACATTGAGGATGGTGGGGTAGTCCTGAATCGCGTCCACGATCTCCTGAAAGGGCTTTCGCTTGATCTTGATCATGTCTCCTCCCGCATAGAGGGGTTGGCGAACTCCTTCCCATCCGGGAATTGGGCCTTTCGGGTGGGAAGGAATCCCGCTTCTTCCCTGCTTGGGGAAGAAGCCAGAAAATCAAAGGAATATATTGTTTCTTGGGTTCTGGTCAGGAAAGGGTCCGGCCTCACTTTCCGAAGTATTCGCGATACACGCCCTGATCGCGGCAGATTCTCCGCGCGAGATTGATCATATAGGGAATATCCACGCCCAAAGGGCAATAGCAGCGCGTACAGAGCACGCACCGGTTCCAGACGATATCGCCTATGGAGGCCAGCTCCCGCATGTCCACCTTGCCCTTCTTTTTGTACAAGTAGCCTATGGAATTGATCATCTTGTGCGAGGGCATGTACTTGGGATCCTGTTCCCGGGACTCGTACAGGAAACAGCTGTGCGCGCACATGCTGCAGTGCGCGCATACGGACAGGCAGAACTTGATCTGCGCCTTGTGTCTGGCGAGTATCTCCTTGATTTGGGCACTGTCCACCACAAAGTTATGAGCTTCAACCATCTTCTCTCTCCTTCAGCTCCGGCAGGCCGGCAATTTCCCGTAGAACCCGCCCATCAGCGGCGGCGACACTCCCTGGGGCTTCGGGGCTTTTTCGTAACCCTTTCCTTCACAAGCCGCAAAGGCTTCCACACGGAGGGGCACAATCAACGCTCAGCTGTCCGAAAAAATCGTTTTCCCGGAATTGAGCGGATCTTCGATCGGAGACCCTCTAGCGCCAGACCCGGCTCCCGGAGGCAAAGCTGTACTCACCCGAGAGGAAAAAGCGATAGAGGAAGAAAAAGATCATATGCACCAGCTTGGTGAAGGGAATGCAGATCAGCATGAGCTCACCGGCCAGGACATGGATCAGCACCACTGTCTTGTAGGCGAAGAACTGGTGATAGGCTATGAAACCGGTCAGAAAAGGAAGAAAGACGATGAGAAGGAGGAGGTAATCGTAGGGGGTGCTGATGGCCCGAACCCTGGCCCAAAAGATCCGCCGAAAGAGGAAAAAGATGCAGAACCCCATAACCAGGACGGTCAGGACGTCGCTCGTCCCCTCGCCCAGCGAGGGCGGCCGGAATCCCCAGGCCATCTCGATCATGAGATTGTGAGCCAGAAGCAGAATCGGGGTCAGTATGAGCAGCAGGTGAAAAACTGTGGTCAACACGGCCATGAAGGGTTCCATCTCCATCACCGTGCCCCGGAACCTGACCCTTTTTCGCACTTCCTCGGGCGGGCGCTGCGCCTCCACGTCCTTCTTGCGGGGTTTGGGGAAGGATGCGTTGACCGGCTCCTTTTCCCGAGTCATCCGGAAAAAGCGGATAATCTGGATCGCCAGCCCCAGGACAAAGAGCGCAAAGGCGATGAGCACGAGCGGACCGCTGACAAACGCGTACATCGCATCCCCCACTGCCTTAGAGGTTATCCGGGCAACGCGCCGGGAGGCGAACGGCTGAACAGCGTCGCCTCCGCACCCGTACGGAGCGCGTTTGGCAACAAGTGTGTCGGATTGCTCAGACTGTGAGACCGGTCCTAAAATTTCACCCCGGAAAAGTCAAGCACCTTCGCGATTTTCACCCACCCTTTCCCTCCGAGGCCGGCTTCTCCCGCAGCCAGCGCCAGACAGTCACGGCAAGCCACTCCAGGATGAGGACCGGATTGACATTATTCCGAACGATCTCTTCCGCCTTTCTCAGGGCCAGATCCAGGCGGGGCCAGTATTCCGGGCTCAGATAACGGCGCAAATAGGTGGCCACGGGCCCCATGTCTTTTCCGAGAAAGACCTGGTGCAGCTCCCTTTCCAGCGCCAGCAGGACCTCGCCGAGCAGCACCCTGTCCACGGCCTTCTTGGCCCCGGTGTGCTCGAAAAGGCCGGTGCCGCTCTGCCAGAACCGGAGCATGGCCTCCAGCCAGGGTCCTGTTTCCGTCTCTCCCTGGCCCGGATGATCCAGAGGCACCTGGCTCAGAGTGAAGGGGGAGCTCCTGGAGACAAGAGTGGGCAAAAGGAGAAAGCGCTGCGGCACGAGAAGGACAAACACATTCCCGGGCAGCGGCTCCTCCAGAGACTTGAGCAGGGCGTTGGCCGCGGAGGCTGTGAGCTCCTGGGCCTCGCTGAAAAGGATAGCACGATAGGCATCATAGGGTTTGTCCGCCAGGCTCTGGCGCAGGGGGCGCACATCGTCGACCTTGATCGAGTCCTCTGCCCCGCGAAAGATATGGAGATCCCTGTGGGCCTCCTGGGCGATCGCCCGGCAGGCGGAACAGCTCCCGCACGGGACGCCCTCGGGGCAGTTGAGCAGCGCGGCCCAGTACAGGCCCAGCGCCTCCCGCTCCCTTCTGCTCCCTCCCTCCAGAAGCAGGACATTGGGCGGAGCCCCGGCAAGCCTTTCCAGATAGGCGATAAGCCGCTCCTGGCCGGCGGCGTGGCTGAGTGTTTCCCGCATAGGCGCGCTGTCCGGGCGAACCCCCGGCCTCGTCAGTGTCGTGTCCAACAAAAACGCATAATGCAATGATCGGTTCAAAGATCCTATGGCGGACACGGCACTACCGGATCAGTGTCTGATCCCTGCCGGGCCCCACTGAGACGTATCCCACCTTGACCCCGAGGTCCTCCTCGATGAACTCGATATAGCGCCTGGCGGCACCGGGCAGGTCCTGCCAGGACCGCACACCGGAAATGTCCTCCTGCCACCCTTCCAGCCGGGTATACACCGGCTTGACTTCACCAAGGCCATTCTGCTTTTGCGGCGGATGGGTCAAGCGCACACCCTCGTGGTCGTATTCCGTGCAGGCCCAGATCTCCTGGAGTCCTCCCAGGACGTCGAGCTTGGTGATCGCCAGCCGGGTGGGGGAGTTGAGCCGCACCGCCTCGCGGAGGCAGACCAGGTCCAGCCAGCCGCAGCGGCGCTGTCTCCCGGTGGTCGCGCCGAACTCCGCCCCCTTGTCCCGCATGTGCTTCCCGGCTTCGTCCTCGATTTCCGTGGGATGGGGGCCTCCGCCCACACGTGTGGTGTAGGCCTTGATCACGGCAACCACTTCGTCGATGGCGAACATGCCGCAACCTGCGCCTGCCGAGGCGTTTCCGGCCACCGTGTTGGAGGAGGTCACATAGGGAAAGGTCCCGTGATCCACATCCAAAAGCGTTCCCTGGGCCCCCTCGAAGAGGACGTTTTGCCCCGCATCGCGGGCGCTCTGGATCTCGCCGGAGACATCGGCAAGGTGCGGCCTCAGGCGCTTGGCCCAGGGCAGGACCTGCTCCAGGACATCCTCGACGCTATCCGGGGCCTCGCCGAAATAGTGCTCGCACAGGACATTCTTCTCCTCCAGGGCCTTGGCGATCTTGTTCCGCAATACGTCCTCATCCAGAACGTCAACGGCGCGGATACCCACGCGCGCGACCTTGTCCTCGTATGCCGGCCCGATTCCCCGGCCGGTGGTTCCGATTCGGGTATCGCCGGAGCGGATCTTTTCCCGAAGATTGTCCATCCGCTTGTGGTAGGGCATGATCAGATGCGTCTTGTAGCTTATCCTGAGCCGGTCCGGTCCCACGGACACGCCGTTGTTCTGCAGGCTGTCCAGCTCGCGGCAGAAGACCTCCGGATCCAGGACCACTCCGTTGCCGATGAGGCACATCTTGTCCGGATGCAGGATGCCGGAGGGAATGAGATGCAGGATCGTCTCCTCGCCGCCGACCACAATGGTGTGTCCGGCGTTGTTGCCGCCCTGGAAGCGAACGATCGCATCCGCCTGCTCCGTCAAAAGATCCACCAACTTGCCCTTGCCCTCGTCGCCCCACTGGGCTCCGACAACAACCTGATTCTGGCTCATTGCACCGCTCCTTGCGCTTCCGGGGCCTACCCTCGGCAGCAGACCGGATTACCTTGGTTCAAAAAAACGCGCCACCGACCGAGCGGCAGCGCCTGGGGGCCACGTTTTCGCAGCGCTCCGCTCCCGGCGTCGCTATCAGGAGGTGCCCTTTTCCCTGGAGGGAAAGGCGATCACTCTTCCCCGGGGCCCGCTTCCTTCGCCGCTTTGCTCTCCGGATACGAGCTCTCCGCCGTCATTTGCCTCATCCGGGGCTTTCTCGTCCTCGGGCTCGAAATCCGCGGATCTCTGCTCCATCCACTTGCTGTTGAAAAGCTGATTCTTCCAGCGCACCGCCTGGAGCAGGCACAGAATAATCACCGACTCCTCCCACTCCCTGGTGGGCTGGAAGGTCTCCACTTCCCGATAGTACTTGTCCCACAGGGAAAGCAGAGACGCCTCGTCGTAGGCCGCCAGTTGGCTGGCGAGCCTCTCCAGCATCTTCTCCAAAACCAAGCTCCTTCGATCAATAAGCGTTTTATGCCGCATCAGGTCCCGATCAAACACAGCGACCCTACTATGCAAAATTGCCTCTCTTCAAGTGTTGTGATAAACCAAAACCCGCCGCAAAACAATCCCGTACGCACCGCTTGCCGGCGCACCCTTTTCCCTCCGGAAAGCCCGGTGTACGATGGCAGAGCCTCGATCCGCTCCGGCCCGAGCGGCTAGCCCGGTTCATTCTTTTCGCGGCGGCGCGAGGCAGAGGACGAAGGACCCCAAGGACACAGGAGAGGACCATGAAAGATCTCAAAAAAATGTATCAGGCGCAGCAGTCCGACCCCTTCCCCGGAGAGCTCCATCTCACGGTGGGCGATCAGGAGCTCATCTACAAGAAGCGGACCTGGACCATCCAGGACCAGGAGAAAGGGCTCCGCTACGGGGAGAACCCCAACCAGCCCGCGGCGATGTATGAGCTGCACCAGGGACGGCTGGAGCTGAACGGCCTTCGCTTCGCCTCTCCGGACAGGGGCCTGCTTTCCGCGCTCAAGGAAGAGCACATCATCCAGTCCGGGAAGCATCCGAGCAAAATCAATCTTACAGACGTGGACAACGGGATCAACATCCTGCAGTACCTGACCGCCAAACCGGCAGCGGTCATTCTCAAGCACAACAATCCCTGCGGAGCGGGCTGGTCCGACGAGGGGCTCACTCAGGCCCTCAGCAAGGCCTATGCCTGCGACCGCATCGCCGCCTTCGGCGGGGCGGTTGTGGTCAATTCTCCTGTAACCCGCGAGCTCGCGGAATACATCAACGAGCGCTATTTCGAGGTGATCGCCGCCCCGGAATTCGAGTCCGGAACCGTGGAGATCCTCTCCCGGAGAAAGAACCTGCGCATCCTCAAGATCCCCGGCCTGGGACGGCTGGAGCAAATCATGGACGCTCCCTTCCTGGAGTTCAAGTCCCTCGTGGACGGGGGGCTCATCGTCCAGTATTCCTATCTCAACGAGATCCGCTCCTCCCAGGACTGGATCCCCGCGGAAGCCGAATCCGGCGGAACCGAGGCGATTGCCCGGCAGCCCACCGCCGCGGAAAGCGAGGACCTGCTCTTCGCCTGGGCCGTGGAGGCCGGCGTTACCTCGAACTCGGTCCTCTTCGCCAAGGACGGGGCCACCGTGGCCATCGGCACCGGTGAGCAGGACCGGGTCGGCTGCGTGGACATCACCATCCACAAGGCCCACATCAAGTATATGGACAACCTGGCCTTCGAGCGGACCGGGCTCTCCATCTACGAGCTGCGGGAGAAGGCCAAGCAGGACGACGAACACCGACAGATCCTGGACGGGATCCGCAACGAGAGCGAGGAGGCCAAGGGCGGACTCCGCGGCTCGGTCATGGTTTCCGACGGCTTCTTCCCCTTCCGCGACGGCGTCGATCTGGCCATCGAGCAGGGAGTCACCGCCATCGCCCAGCCCGGCGGCTCCATGAAGGACCTCGAGGTCATCCAGGCAGTCAATCAAGCCAATCCCCAGGTGGCCATGGTCTTCACCGGCCAGCGCTCCTTCAAGCACTGATCCCTATGGCGAATACAAACCCCAGTCTTCGGCCGGGCCACATTGTCGAATACCTCCAGGACAACCTTCCCTGCATCGGAATCGTCCTCACCGAGGATTCCGGACGGCTCAAGGTGCTCACCCTCACCAAGCGGGAAATCAAGCTCCAGCGGTCCAGGGCCCTGCCCTGGACCGGCCCCTGGATCAGTCCCGATGAATCCAGACACCAGATCCTGCGGGAGCTGGAGCGCATCAACGGGCTCCGCCAGCGGATCCAGGACCGCATGGATCCCGTGGAGATCTGGGAGCTCCTCCAGGGCGAGGTGGACGAGGAAGACCCGGAATGGCTCGCCAACCTGATCTGGAGCGAGCCCGACCCGGACCACGTTGCCGCCCTGGGGCGCCTCCTGCTGCAGCACAAGACCTACTTCAAGTTCACTCCGCCGGTTTTTCAGGTTCTGTCCCGGGAAAAGGTGCAGATGAAGCTGCACCAGCAGGAGAAGGAGCGCCGGCGCAATCAGGTGGCCCAGCAGGGCCAGGCCCTCTTCCGGGCTTTGTGGAAGGAAAGCTCCGGCGCGGCCTCCGCGTCCCGCCCTGAGCCCGATCCGGATATCGCCGAGGAGCTGAAGGAGATCCTTCTGGATCGGATCGCCTCTCCGGACAACGGAGAGCACGAAAACCTCTGGAAAAGCCTGACTCAGGGCCTGCCGGACCAGCAGCACCTGGCCCTTTGCCTGGCCCAGCAATGGGGCATCGTGCCCAGGCACTACAACCAGCTCCTGGATCAGGCGGGGTACGCCTGGGGCGACGAGTGGAGCGAGCGCCACCTGGAGGAAATCCGGGGCCAGGAGCGGGAATTCTCCCGCCTGCAGGTCGAGGAGCCCGAGCGGGCCTCTCTGGTCAGCATCGATTCCTCCACCACACGCGATATCGACGACGCCTTCAGCGTCCGCTGCGATGACCAGGGACGCTACAGGATCGAGCTGGCCCTGGCCTGCCCAGTGATGACCTGGGAGTTTTCCTCGCCGCTGGACCAGGCCGTGGCTCACCGCAGCAGCAGCCTGTATCTCCCCGAGGGCACGGCGCACATGCTGCCAGAAAGGCTGGGTCTGGACCTGTATAGCCTCCAGGCGGAACGGACCCGGCCCGTGCTCTGGGTCAGCCTCCAGCTGAGCGGGGAAGGGGAGGTCCTTTCCGTCACGCCCAGGCTTACCTGGGCCGAGGTGGAACGCAACGCCACCTACGCCAGAGCTGAAGAGGAGCTCGACGGAAACGATCCCGGCCAGCTCGCCACAGCCCTGCAGCTTGCGAGGAAGCTCCGCCGGAACCGTATCGATAGGGGGGCGGTCATCTTCGACCAGAAGGAGCCCCAGATCCATCTCCGGGATGAGGACGGCGAGCTCCGTGTGGAGCTGGAAGAGGCGCCGGAATATCCCCGGGCCCAGCTCATCGTCAGCGAGATGATGATCCTGGCCAATTCCGTTCTGTCCGACTGGGCCACCGCCCGGGGATTGCCCCTTTTCCACCGCAGTCAGGATATTACTCTGCCCCGCGGCTATGCCGGAGAGTGGATCGATCCGGTAGAGATGCACCAGATCATCCGGGAAATGAGCGGCTCCAGACTGGAAACCCGGCCCAAGCCCCACACCAGTCTGGGAGTCTCCGGATACGCACCCATCACCTCGCCGCTGCGGCGCTACGTGGACTTCCTGAACCTGGCCCAGGTCCAGAACCATCTCCTGGACCGTCCTCCCCTCTGGGACGAGGACAAAATGGAAACCATGCTCCCCCACCTCACGGCACGGAGCCAAGCAGTGGGCAGAATCCAGAAATTCCGGACCCGATACTGGAAGTTGCTCTATTGCCAAAGATGGTGTAATTTCCGGACCTGGAATGGGATTGTGCTTGAAGTCGGAGACCTGGTCACCGTTTCTCTGCCCCGAGAACAGCTCCTTCTCAGAGCCCCGAAAAAGCTCTTCGGGGAGAAGGTGCAGCCCGGACAGAGCTATCAGATCACCCTGGGAAAAATCGATCCCTTGAACAATCAAATCAAAATCACTGATGCCCGGGAGGAGTGATGGAAGTATTCATTGCGCTGATTGCTTGGCTTGTTGTGGTCTACATAGCCGGCTCCGTCCCCTTTGGCCTCCTCCTGGCCAGGATGGGGCGTGACATTGACCCCCGCGAGTATGGCAGCAGAAACACCGGTGCCACGAACGTGGCCCGGGTCTGCGGGGCCCGCTACGCGATCGCGACCCTGATCCTCGATCTGCTGAAGGGGCTTGTCCCCGTGCTCATGGCCGCCGCGATCAGCTCCTCGGTCCTGCTCTTGAGCCTGACCGGCCTGGCGGCCCTGCTGGGGCACATGCACTCCCTGTTTCTGGATTGGAAGGGCGGAAAGGGCGTGGCCACCACCATCGGCATATTTCTCGCGGCCACTCCGGCGCCCTTGTTCTGGTCCCTCCTGCTCTGCATCCTCCTGATCCTGACAGTCGGCTATGTGTCCCTGGGATCCCTGGCCCTGGTCGCCTCCCTGCCCCTGTTCATCCTTGTTTCCGGAAACTTCGGCTTCCTCGCCCTGAGCATCGTGGTCTGTATCCTGGTCTTCGCCAAGCACAGGGACAATATCCTGCGTCTCGCACGCGGCGAGGAAAAGACCTGGAAGGGCAGAACGACCGAAGACGCATGAATCCGAGGCAGGGCATTTTCAAGGCGGTTCCGCAGCCCGACGGATCGAGCGACATATGCACCCGGACACGATCACGCTCCATCTGGACCGCGAGCTCACCCTCAAAGCGGATGAGACGATCCTTTTCGCCCCATCATCCCGTGAGGCGGGACCGTTCCGGTCCATCTCCGCAACCCCGTCACAGCTTCCCTGCGGCGATCTCGTGGGGCCGGATGCGGGCACGCCCTGCTTTCGAGCCCTGAGCACCCTCTGGCTCCCGGGGGAATCCTCCATGGAGCCCGGATGCTTCCTGCGCTGCCTGCGCGATATCGTCCTGGAGCCCGGCGAGCACTGGCTCGCCTGCCGCAAGGAAGGCCCGACCCTGGCCACGATCACTTTGAGCGACAAGGCCCACGCCGGAGTCCGCGAGGATTCGAGCGGCCCTCTTATCCGGGAGCTCGTCGAGGCGGAGCTCCCCCTTGCCTACAGCCAGCGCTATACGCTGCCGGATGAGCCCTCGGCCCTGAAAGGCCTGCTGCATCATCTCGCTCTGGACCAACGGATGGACCTCATTCTGACCACCGGAGGAACCGGGCTCACCAGCCGGGATATCACTCCCGATACAACGCAGAGCGTATTGGACAGGGAGCTCCCCGGGTTTGAGCAGGCCATGATGGCCGCCTCCCTGGCAAAGACCCCGCAGGCCGTTTTATCGCGGGCCAAGGCCGGAATCCTGGGAAAAAGCCTGATCATCAACCTTCCGGGAAGCAAGCGCGCTGTACGGGACAATCTGGAGGCCGTGCTCCCCGCCCTGAAACACGCACTGGACAAAATCGCCGATGATCCTGGGGAATGCGGAAGCAACTAGGAGCCCAGACCAGGGAGACATCCCGGTTGAGCTGCGGCAGCGGGTGAGCTTCATCTGCTTTTTCCGTCTCATATTCCTTGTGCTTCTCATACTGCCCCTGGCCCTGAGCGATACCGGCGATACCATTCTGGGCGACACCCTGCAGATCGTTCAGCAGGGCCACTATGTGGCCTTCCTCGTATCCGGGTTCAGCCTGACCCTCTTCTTCCTGCTCACCTGGAAGCGCTTCACGGACGTCCTTTTCCTTTTCCGCCTCCAGCTCGGCGCCGACTTCGTCCTGTGCAGCTATCTCATTATCCTCACCGGTGGAGTCACCAGCTACTTCTTCTTCCTCTTTCTGGGCATTATCTTTCTCTACGGTCGTCTGCTGGGGCTCTCCACGGCAAAGTGGATAAGCTTGGCCACCTTTTCCCTGACCCTTGTCCTCGCCTTCCTGCAGTACCAGCAACCCATGGTCATGCTCACCCCCTCTCTCGATCTCAGGCAGGCCCTGTACTATCCGGTGATGCAGCTCATCGCCCTCCTGCTCATCACCTCCCTGCTCCGCATGGGCTACACCAACGAAGATCAGCTCCTGCACGAGCTGGCCCGAAAACAGCAGCAGCTCCATCTGTCCGAGGAGCTCAAGACCAAGGTCTTCGACTGGATGAACAGCGCCCTGCTCGTAGTGGACCCCCAGGGCTACATCTCGGTCATGAACCAGTCCGCCCTTCAGCTGGCCGGAGTCAGGGACTATCCCGCCGCGCTCGGGCGCCATCTCCGGGAGATCTTCCCCCCTCTGGCCGAGCTCTGGCGGGAGTGGGACAAATCCAGCCACAACCGCACGGAAACAAGCATGGGGGAGCGCACCCTGGGAGCAACTCTGGGACCTCTGCCCGAAAACATGGGCTCACTGATCCTTTTTTCGGATATCACCGAGATCAAGGCCCTGCAGGAACAGGTCAAGCAGATGGAGAAGATGGCCAGCCTGGGCGAGCTCTCAGCCGGGTTGGCCCACGAGCTGAAGAACCCACTGGCGGGCATCAAGGCCAGCCTGCAGCTCACGCAGCAAAATTCGGTTTCCGAGGAACAGCGGAACAAGCTGCAGGCGGTCGTGCAGAAGGACATCGAGCGCATGGACAACCTGGTCAAGGAATTCCTGGCCTTTGCCAGACCCGAAGAGGCCGACCCGCGCCAAACATCCCTGGCCAAAGTCCTGCGGGACTGCCTGGAAAATCTGAGCCAGCTCCATCCCGAGGTTCGCTTTGAGATCGATCCTTCAGTGGAGGACGTGGACTGGTACTGGGATCCGGAGCAGCTGCAGCGGATTCTGATGAATCTCCTGCTCAATGCGGGACAGGCCTGTGCCGATCAGCCCCATCCCGAGATCCGGATCGGCCTGGATACGGACCGAAGCGGGGAGTATCTCTTTATAGCGGACAACGGGCCGGGACTGGACCCGGGAATGGAGGAGAGGATCTTTCATCCCTTCGTCACCAGCAAGCAGAACGGCTCCGGTCTGGGACTCTCCATTGCCCTGCGGCTGGCCAACCAGAACGGATCGCATCTTACCTTGCGCAATCGCTCCATGGGCGGGACGGAAGCCAGACTCTACGCCCCCTAGACAGGAAACACAGGAGAAGGAGCCCTGAACATGCCCGAGTTTCTGGCGGATATGCATATCCACTCCCGCTACTCCATGGCCACCAGCAAGTCGCTGGGACCCAGGCAATTGGCCGCATGGGGGGCGGTCAAGGGCCTGCAGGTTGTGGCCACGAGCGATTTCACCCACCCCGGATGGCTGGCCGAAATCGAAGAAGCCCTCGAGGAGGAGGGAAACGGCCTGCTCCGGCTGCGGGACCCGTCCGACCTGCATCGGGAGATTTCCTGGCTCGGGGAGGACACGGAGCTCACCCCGCCCCGATTCATCCTCTGCACCGAGATCAGCTCCATCTACAAGCGGGACGGCGCGGTGCGCAAGGTGCACAATCTCGTCTTCTTCCCCGGCCTGGAGAGCGTGCGCCGCTTCAACCAGCGCCTGGACCGCATCGGCAACCTCAAGGCCGACGGCCGGCCCATCCTGGGCCTGGACGCCCGGGATCTGCTGGAGATCGCCCTGGAGACGGACGACCGCGCCTTTGTCATTCCGGCCCACATCTGGACCCCCTGGTTCTCCCTTTTCGGCTCCCAGTCCGGGTTCAACAGTGTTGAAGAATGTTTCGGGTCTCTGAGCGGGGAGATCTTCGCCCTGGAGACCGGGCTTTCCTCGGATCCGGAGATGAACTGGCTCTGGAGCGAGCTGGACGGCTACCGCCTGGTGTCCAACTCCGACGCCCACTCCGGGGAAAAGCTGGCCCGAGAGGCCAATCTGTTCCAGGGCGAGGTGAGCTACGACACCATCCACCAGTCCCTGAAACATCCGGAGAAGAATCCCAACTTCCTGGGAACCGTGGAGTTCTTTCCCGAGGAGGGCAAGTACCATTTGGACGGCCACCGCGCCTGCGGCATCCGTTTGGACCCCAGGGAAACCTTCCGGCTGAACAACATCTGTCCGGTATGCGGCAAGCCGGTGACCGTGGGGGTGCTCAACCGCGTATGCCGACTCGCGGACCGCGACGAGCCGCAGAAGCCCCCGCGGAGCCCCTCCTATCACTTTCTCATCCCCCTGCCGGAGGTCCTTTCCGAAATCCTGGGTGTGGGCACCAAGACCAAGAAGGTGCGACGCTTCTACCACAGCCTCCTGCAGAGTCATACCTCTGAGCTGAACGTCCTGCTCCAGGCCCCTATCGCGGAGCTCAAGACCATTTCCCAGCCACTGGCCGAGGCGATCCGCCGCATGCGAAGCGGCGAGGTCCACCGCGAGCCCGGCTTCG
Source organism: uncultured Desulfohalobiaceae bacterium (assembly GCA_964395575.1). Lineage (GTDB taxonomy): Bacteria > Desulfobacterota > Desulfovibrionia > Desulfovibrionales > Desulfothermaceae > JAIPDU01. The sequence continues at coordinate 2,063 of CAYNCR010000025.1, read as the reverse complement.
ACGGCCAGTTCGGGATCATCTCCGCCTTTACCCCGGAGGAACGGCAGGAGCTGCATCACGGCAAACGCCTCGTCCCCGGCGGCGGAAGCGGCTCCCGGAGCTCGGGCAGGCCGGACAGGCCCGGCAGCGGACAGAATGGGCCCTCCTCATGGAAATCCGAGGGGGATGATCCCGCCTCCTTCAACGCGGAGCAAAAGCGGGCCATCGAGGCGGAATCCGGTCCGCTCCTCGTCGTCGCCGGGCCGGGCACGGGCAAGACGCGGACCCTCGTGGGGAGGGCGGCCCACCTGCTGCAAAAAGGGTGTCGGCCCTTGGACATCCTGGTGCTCACCTTCACCCGGGCCGCTGCCAGAGAAATCCGCCAACGCCTGGAACCCGTCGGCTCCGCTAAGGAAGAGGGCCCGCGGGTGGACACCTTGCATTCCCTGGCCCACGCCGACTTGAGCCGGATGGGCACCGCGCCGCGAATCATGACCGAGGAGGAAGCCCGCAAGCTCTTTCTGCGGGCCAATCCCAGTCTCGGCTCCAGGGAGGGCAAGGAGCTCTGGGAGCGGCTCTCCCTTTGCCGGGAAACCCTGAAGCCGGACGGCGACCTCAGTGATGCCGAGAACGCCTACAGGGCGGAAAAACAGCGGCTCGGGCTCCACGACTACACCGATCTGCTGGAAAAGTGGCTGGAGGGCGAGAGCGAGGACCGCTACAGCCATGTCCTCCTGGACGAGGTCCAGGACCTCTCTCCGCTGCAGCTCAAAATGGTCTCCCACCTCTGTCCTTCATCCGGGGAAGGGCTTTTCGCCATCGGCGATCCCAGGCAGTCCATCTACGGCTTCCGCGGAGCGACTGGGGACGTGGAAAACGAGCTGGCGGCGTACTGGCCCCATGCCCAAAAGATCGCCCTGGAGCGCAACTACCGCTCCGCGCAAAACATCCTCGATTTCGCCTCCGGCCTGTACCGCACCCCTTCTCCCCTGAGCAGCCAAAGGGCGCTCACCGGTGAGCTCCGCTTCCATCGGGCCCAGAGCGACAGACAGGAGGCTGTCTGGATTGCCGAACGCGTGCGGGAGCTTCTGGGCGGCACCGGCCACCTGCAGGCGGACCAGCTGGACTCCGGGGGCCTGGGGCCGGGAGACATCGCGGTCCTGGTCCGGATCAAGGCTTTGCTCCCCCAGCTGCACAAAACCCTGCACAACCATGGCATCCCTTGCTTTGTTCCGGAGCGGGATCATTTCTGGGAGGACTCCCGCATTCAGCTCATCCTGGCCTCCGTGGGGGTTCAATTGGGCCACGTCGCGGCAGCCGATGACATCCCGGAATGCCCGGAGGAGGTCCTGGAAAAGGGCCCCGCGGCCCTGCCGGGCATCTTTCAGGACAGATCGGAATTCGACCCCCTTTTCTGGCAGTCCGGACCCTTCCGCGAGCTGTCCCGGGCCTGGCGCGAGCAGGGCGGCTGGGACGAGCTCTTCAACTGGATCGCCCTGGAGCGGGAGCTGGCCCAGGTGCAGAGCAGAAGCCAGCGTGTGGCCCTTATCACTCAGCACGCGGCCAAGGGGCTGGAGTACGAGGCCGTGTTCGTCCCCGCCCTGGAGGAGGGCATTCTGCCCCTTATCCGCGGGCAGGAAAGCGAACCCGAGGATGTGGAGGAGGAGCGGCGCCTGCTCTATGTGGCCCTGACTCGGGCCAAGTCGCGCCTCTACCTGAGCCGGGCCTCGCGCAGGCAGCTCTACGGGAGCACCTCGAGCCATCCCGCAAGCAGATTCCTGCGGGACCTGGACTGGACCGAGGTCGGCATGACCCGCTCGGTGCAGCGCACCGTGGCCCAGGAGAAGCGGCTGAAGCTGATGTAGGGTTCGGCGTTCACCCCGTTCAGGGTTGACAAGAGGGACGAAGAAAGTCCAACCCTTATTCCCGGGCCGACCCGGACACAACCAAGCATGAAAATGACGCGAGGTGAAGGCGGGTGGACGCTGAAGCCCGGGTTTCATCCCGGGTTTCCCATGATGGGATACGCAACACCTCATCGACATTCCCGGATCACTTCCGGGGAAGCAGGATTCAAATGGTGT
>CAYNCR010000024.1:0-17289 GCA_964395575.1 uncultured Desulfohalobiaceae bacterium | reverse complement strand
AATGACCGCGGGAGCGGTCGGAGCACGTTCCCACGCAGAGCGTGGGAACGATAATAAAAGGTGTGTTGATTAAAAAAACCCCGTGCCGAGGGCCTCATCAATAATGCGGTGAATAATTGCAGCCCCAGAAACTCCATTCAGGGGGAGCACATCGGGTGTCTAGTTGTGGGGTTACAAGAGATTATCCACGGGTTCCATCCCAGTTTACTGAGGGTGAGGCAACAAACCACAGAAACTGGGAGGAATACCGTAGACATCCACCAAAATGCACCACAAACGCGCACAGGTCGAGAGGTGATGGTTCGCCGTGTCCTGACGGACGGCGAAAGCTAGCGCTCTGTTGCCGATGAAAAGGGAGTGGACGACGAACCGGATCCTTGCAAAGGGCCCGTTTCGTCGTCCTGCGGACAACTAAACTTCCGCCTCCAGCTCGGAATAGTAATTTTGCATGGCTTCAAAGCTGATCCGTTTGTTGGACCTCTCGCCTTCGGAACAGAGACCACGCGCACAGCGCCACGGCTCCTCTGTATGGGTCTGATTTCTAAGCCATTGTGCCGACTTTTGGCCGTAATAAATAACTACGGCTTCGATTGTTTCCTTTTGCTCCTCGGTCAGCTGCTCCGGGTCGCCCTGGGGAACCGCGGTCACGTAGTACTGTCCCCTGTGAGTGTTGAACAGGTCCCGCACCACAGGCCCGTTGGCCCAGGCCTCGATGGGTTCCTCGAAAAGGGGCTCCTGCTCCAGAGCCAAGGCCCAGGCCTGGGAGTAATACACGAGCTTTTGAAGCTTCATTCCTGTGACCGGACCCTTTTGCTGCAGGATGTATTCGGCGACATCAAGGCTGGAGACCATATCAATCCTCCTTAGTTAATAACAATCATTATCATTTGTAATTATATTACTAATCATTAGGCTCTCTATCAAGAGGGGGCCCAATATTTTTTTCAAAATTTCAGCTTATTCCGTCTGTGCAGCGAACTTCAAACAAGCGTCGGTGTTTAAGTGCACCGCCTAGCCCACACCCCCTCAAATCCTATAAGCTCTCAAGCCCGCCCCAGTTCCGACACAGTTTTATTTTTGGATACACTGCGGAGAGGACACCTCCCTTTCGCTGCCATCCTCGCGTGTGCTGAATGCTTTAAGCACAAGGATAAGAGCCGGACTGGCTCTGCACCCTCTCCTTCTTCGTGTCCACAATGGTGAATCCGCCAGTCTCCTCACCAACACACCTCCGAGACCTCCCATTCACCCACGCCTCATACCTTCACGGATTGCGCCCTTTTGCACACCATTTCTTTTGTGCAACTTGTGCAAAACGATTATAACCTTAAAAATTGGTATTTGCACTCTAGGCACTAAGGCTTATTCTATTCTTACCATACTGCAACGACTTTGTAACCCCTTTTGCACAATGAATTTGCCCGCTTGCTTCAAAAAAATGAGCTCAAGACCCGCAACCACCTTGGTCAATAGCCCCTGTCCCGCATTGTTCGCGCATTCAAGACGCTAACCCCCTTGTTCCGAACACCGGACTCGCAGAGACGGTTCCCGACATCCGGTATCCACAAAGCTGTGCACACGCACAAGCCCATAATCTCTCGCCAAATAATTCTTTGAGCTTTTCCTCCGCCCCGCCTTGATAAACCTCGTTTCACAGGATATAATTCTAGTAAGACTCAAAAAATCTTTTTTGATCCAGGCATCCATATTTCAGTGCGAAACAAGGAGGGGTGCACATGATTACAAGTTTTGATGTCGCGGAATACATTCTCCAGCAAAAAGGGCCTGTTACATCCATGAAACTCCAAAAGCTCGTGTACTATGCCCAGGCGTGGTCCCTGGCCCTGGAAGAGGAGCCCATCTTTGATGAGCCCATCGAGGCCTCCCCGCACGGACCGGTGGTGAAAAACCTGACCGTGAACCCACAGGATCAGTCCCACATGTTCACCATCCCGCAGGGAGATCCCCAGAGATTGACAACCGAGCACAAGGAGACCATTGACGCCGTTCTCATTTACTACGGCCAGAAGTCGGCGCATTGGCTCATGGACAAGACCCACTCCGAGACTCCCTGGAAACGGGCTAGAGAAGGCCTATCAGGGGACGGGCAGGGGTCCGGCAAAACAATTAGCTTCCAGGCCATTAAGGAATACTATTCCGGAATGGCAGAACACTGCTGATCCGTGAATCGTAAGCTGACCAAGTGCCTCTCTTTGGCACACGGGCACCTGAGGGAATTGCCTCGATGTTCCCGCGGCAAAAGACCTGGATTGGAACAAATTTGCGCTGCCACGGACCATCGTGAATCAAAAACAGGGTGGTGATTGAGCTGAATACACGGCGTTGCGGGAGGAAGCACGGGTTTCCATCCCTTCAAGGAAGAGATGGAAACAAGGGGTGAGAGGCGATGGGTATGGGCTATTGGCTAGTGGTGAGAAGTTCTCTCCATAACGACACGAGCTTTTGCAGAAATTTCGCTACAGACAAAAAAATTGCAACTCCTTGCATAATAGGGACAAACCATTACCCCTGCACTCGTATCTTCAGATATGCATGCAGGGTTAATTGATAAACATATCCCTGCATTCCCGCTCGTTGCTCAAGGCTATGCCCGTGCCGCGTAAAACGGTGGTCAGGGGTGCGTCATCCAGGATAGCGCTGATTCCGGCACGCTGCGTGATCAACTCCTGAAGCCCGAAGAGCTTCGCCCCGCCGCCGGCGAGAAAGATTCCCTGACCGGCCACATCGGTGACCAGCTCGGGAGGGCTCTTTTCCAGAGTCCGCAGCACCACATTCACAATCGTCTCCATCTCCCCGCGAAGACATTCCCGAACACGAGCTGTTTCGACCTCGACAGCCTTGGGGATGCCTTCCACAAGATCCTTGCCGTTAATTTCCAGAGTACGTCCCTCTCCCAGCCTCATTTTGATCCCTTCGGCAGCGGTCTCTCCAATAAGGAGCTTGTATTCATCCCGGATGAAACGCTGAATGGCCAGATCCATCTCATCTCCGGCAACACGGAGCGATTCGGCATAGGTTACTGCGGACATGGAGATGAATGCCACCTCAGTGGTCCCCCCGCCAATATCGACAACCAGGTTGCCCCTGGGCTCGTTAATAGGGAGTCCGGCCCCGATTGCCGCGGCCATGGGCTCCTCCAGCAGAAGCACTTTTCTGGCCCCGGCCTGTTTTGCGGACTCCACAACAGCCTGTTTTTCCACCTGGGTAATGCCGGTGGGCACACAGATCGCCATCATCGGCTTGGTGAGCCTGTTTCTCTGCACGGCCTTATCCACGAAGGAAGCGATCATGGCCCTAGTGACCTCGAAGTCCGCGATCACACCGTCCTTCATGGGACGAACGGCATGAATCGTCTCAGGCGCACGTCCCAGATACTCCTTGGCCTCGGCCCCCACGGCCCTGACCCGATTGTTGCGGACATCCAGGGCCACAACCGAGGGTTCATCCAGAACGATCCCCTTCTTGGGGGTGTAGAGCAAAGTGTTCGCAGTGCCCAGATCCATGGCCAAGTCCTGGCGGAAAAAATCGAACAGTCTGCTGAAAATCATCGTATCGCCTCACGGGATCCCTTCTCTGGATCCGAATTGTTCTTCCGCACTAACAAGAGAGGTCTCACCGCCGACGGGATAAGCACCCGCGCTCCTCTCTGGCATCATCCCGCAGCACAGCTTGCAAGCACATGATGAGAGGAATGCGGACTATCCGGTCAATCGTTGCACAATCTGATGATGGTTCACAACGATTTTACTCACATAGGAAATCGTTTGATCATAGTTTGGAATCCGGCCATAGGGCTCATAAACGGCGCGTGGATAATAGGTCCTGGATAAACCGGCATTATAGCCGGCTGTAGCCACAAGAATATTTCCGTTCCGTGCCCGCAAATACCTCGCAAACATCTTCACCATGGCATCTATCGGCTTCTTATAGGTGACACGTTCATCAAAACGCAAGAAAAAATCCAGATCGCTCTGCTTGAATATACTTTTTCCTTCGTAATTGGATCGAAGGAATTCCATATATTCATTTCTGGCACCCTGCACGGATTCATCCAGGGATTCCTTCTTTTGCAGGGCATTGAGCATGCTCTCGGCACCGGCAAGGGATTCCCCGCGTGCATGGGCGCCGAGGCATTCTTTCAGGAGCTCCTCCGTGTTGAAAAAAAGTTTTTTGTGCGCATTCTTGAGCGCATTTCGCCTCTCCTTGAATTCGCGCATTTTCTCCAGGGCGTCGGCTTTTTCCGGCTGACTGAGCCTTGAGTCATCTATCCGGCTCCTATCCGGGGATACCATCCCAAAACCCCCGGCAGTCTTCATGGTAAACTGGCAAATTCCCGCTGCAAAAGTGGAGGAAAGGGCATATTCGTAGAAAAAGGATTCTTCCATGATCAGAGCCATCATCCATGAAGGATCGACAAAATGGATTGCCGTGTGCTTGCGCACGAAATGGAGGACCCAATACGTAATATTGGAAATGCGTTTTTCCAGATCCACATCCTGTGGCGGCCTTTTCCACACCGGCATAGGCTTTCCGGAATAATGATCATGTATAAGCTCAAGGACAGCCCGGGAAAGGCGGGAACTATATGCATCCAGATCCTCATCGGATATGGATGTTTGTGTTTTTTGCGGACGTATTATCGATATATTCGAGGAATAGTCATCTCGCAAAGACGAAGAATATTGCGAAGAGGCCCCAGCCATTGAGCTCCACAAAGGAAAAAGTATGGCATATATGGAGGATTGTAAAACAGACCGTCTATCCATTTCATTCTCTACAGGTCTTAAATACTAGTGTACAACACATTCAACAATGCCTCAACGTCCATAAAATAATTCTATAATCATTCGCCATACATGGCGCTGTCGCGGGCAATCTTTAAAAAATAGATGAATGGTTGAGTATATGATTGCTTTTCCAAGAATGCAAGGGCTTCAATCCCGTTCTGTAACCAAAAGCTCTGGGTATCGGATTCCTGTATGGCACCAACGAACTGGCCCTCAGAACGGCATCTCGATAAAAAGGGGTCCAGGAGGCTGTTTGACGCTCGCCCCGCATACGGCTATCCTTTGATGTTGTCCTGTCCCGAGCACGCTTGCGGCAATAGGCGGGATGGGACAAGACCCGCGCGGCTCTCGGCCGCCGGAACGCCCCATAAAAAAAGCGGGATCCACAGCCGAGCTGCGAATCCCGCTCCAGGCGAGCGCGCCAGGGAGGATTTGAACCTCCGGCCTACGGCTTAGAAGGCCGTTGCTCTATCCTACTGAGCTACTGGCGCGGATAAAAGTATCTATAAATTGTCACCGTTCTGGGGTCAAGAGCTCCGGCGAAAGACCATTCCGGACCCCATAACCGCGCTGCCCCGCGATCGCAAGGACGAGCCATGGCGAACAATCTCTTCCGCTGCATCCCTTCCGTGGACCGGCTGCTGCAGCACCTGGAACGGGACGATTCCCTTGCGGGCATTCCCCGCACTCTGGTCAAGGAGCTGGTCAACAGCTATCTGGACCGCATCCGCAGCGCCATCCGCGAAGGGGGCGTACAGAATGAGCAGGAGCTTGAGCCGCAGGCCCTGCTGCCGCATCTTTCCCGCTACATCCGCAAGCAGTCCCGACCCCGCTTCCGCAGGGTGGTCAACGCCACCGGCGTGGTGGTGCACACCAACCTAGGCCGCTCCCTGCTGCCTCGCGAAGCGGTACAGGCTGTGGAGAGGGCCTGCACGGGATACTCCAACCTGGAATTCGACCTGGAAACAGGCAGCCGGGGCAGCCGCTACGATCTGGTCCGGGATCTCCTCTGCGAGCTCACCGGAGCTGAGGCGGGCCTGGTGGTCAACAACAACGCCGCTGCGGTTGTGCTCACCCTGAATACCCTGGCCCAGGGAGGAGAGGTGGTCGTTTCCCGGGGCGAGCTCGTGGAAATCGGCGGCTCCTTCCGCATCCCCGAGGTCATGGAGCGAAGCGGAGCCGTGCTGCGGGAGGTGGGCGCCACCAACCGGACCCATCCCAGGGACTATGAACAGGCCGTCGGACCGGACACGGCCGCCCTGCTCAAGGCCCACACCTCCAACTACCGCATCGTGGGCTTCACCAGGGAAGTAGACGCCTCTGAGCTCGCGGACATCGCCGAGCCACACGATCTTCCGGTGATCGAGGACCTGGGCAGCGGGAGTCTCCTGCGCTTCCCGGACCATACCGGAATCGACGAGCCAACGGTTCAGGAAACCCTGGCCAAGGGGTTTTCCGTGGTCTGCTTCAGCGGGGACAAGCCCCTGGGCGGTCCCCAGGCAGGGATCATCCTGGGCAAGGAGCGCTACATCCGCCGCATTCAGGCCAACCCCCTGAACCGGGCCCTGCGCATCGACAAGATGACCCTGGCCGCTCTGGAGGCCACGCTCCGTCTCTACAAGGATCCGGAGACCGCACGGGAGCGAATTCCCACTCTGGAAATGATCTGTGCCGGCGAATCCGGCCTGCGCAACCGGGCCACGCGCCTGGCCCGCAGACTCCGTGAAAGCGTGGGGGACCGGTTCCGCGTGGATACCGCCAAGGGGAGCTCGCGTGTCGGCGGCGGCGCCAGCCCCGAAATCGCCCTGCCCACCCAGCTGGTGCGACTCGTTCCCCGCGAGGGCACTCCGGACCTGGAGACCCTGCGCATGCGCCTGCTGGACACGGACCCGCCCCTTGTGGGACGCGTGGAGGACGACGCCCTGTGTCTGGACCCCAGGACCCTTCGCCGCTCCGAGAGCGGCGATCTCATCGCGGCACTGCAACAAGCTGTCCCCAATGGAGGAAACCGACCATGAACGATACCCTCACCCACACACCCGCAAACTGCTGGCAGGTTTATTCCGATGAAGCACAGCGCGAGGCCATCCAGAACTTCGCCGCGCGCTACATCGACTTTCTCACCCGCTGCAAGACGGAACGGGAAACCGTCCGCTGGATACGGGACCGGGCCCGCGAGGCGGGATTCTCCGACAATCCGGGGGATCCCGCCTTCTATCGGGTGCTCAAGGACAAGAGCATCATTCTGGTCCGGCGCGGACGGCGTCCCCTCGAGGACGGAGTCCGCATCCTTGGGGCCCATGTGGACACCCCGCGCCTGGACCTCAAGCAGAACCCCTTGTACGAAACCTGCGACCTCGCCCTGGCCAAGACGCACTACTACGGAGGCCTGCGCAAGCACCAGTGGTTCTCCCGTCCGCTTTCTCTGCACGGGGTGGTGGTGACCCAGGACGGGGACAAGGTGAACGTGCGCGTGGGCGAGGACGCCGAGGACCCGGTCTTTCTCATCCCGGATCTTCTCCCCCATCTGGCCGCCAAGCAGAACGAAAAGAAGCTCTCCGAGGCCTTCGAGGGCGAAAAGATGAACGTGATCCTGGGCAACGACAAGGCGCCGAAAGACTGGGGCGGCGAGGAGTCCGACAACGGCGAGGAGGACGAGGGGAACGGCGAAAAAGCGGACAAGGAGCCCATCAAGAGGGGCGTTCTGCAGCTCCTCTCCACTCGCTACGGACTGACCGAGGAGGACCTCTTCAGCGCCGAACTGCAGCTCGTTCCGGCCGACCCGGCCCGTTCCGCCGGACTGGACCGCTCCCTCATCGGCGGGTACGGCCAGGACGATCGGGTCTGCGTCTTTTGCGGCCTGCAGGCGGTGCTCGAAGAAACCGATCCGGAGTTTACCCAGATGGCCCTGTTCTGGGATAAGGAGGAGATCGGCTCGGAAGGGGCCACAAGCGCCCGCTCCATGTTCTTCGAATACACGCTTCAGGAGCTCATCGACACATTGGAACCGGGCTCCCGTCTTCCCCGCGTCCTGGGCAACAGCCGGGCCCTCTCCGCGGACGTGCACGGCGGGCTGGATCCGGACCACCAGGACCTGCACGATCCCATGAACTCCTCCAAGCTGGGCTACGGGCCGGTTATGTGCAAGTTCACCGGCCACAGGGGCAAGCTGGGGGCCAACGATGCCACCGCGGAGTATGTGGCCTGGCTCCGCTCCCTGTTCAACAGCAAGGGGATCCCCTGGCAGATGGCCGAGCTGGGCAAGGTCGACGCCGGAGGCGGCGGAACGGTGGCCAAGCACCTGGCGGTGTACGGAATGGACATCATCGACTGCGGCCCCAGCATATTGGGCATGCACAGCCCCTTCGAGCTGACCAGCAAGGCGGACGTGTACGCCACCTATGAGGCCTACCGGGCCTTTCTGGAATAACCAGAGATCGGAGGTCGGAGGTCGGAGATCAGCAGGGCGCAACCCGCCTAAAAATTCTTTCACTGGGCAAGCGGTTGCTAACGCACCCACGGCGTACAGAGCCTTCTCTTCGCCGTGTGCAGCGTAAGCTGCCAGCGTGCGGCCATTAGGCCGCCAGCGCCAAATATTTTCTTTCTTCGCCGCGAAGCGGCCAGCGCCAAGTAATCTCTTCTTCTCTTTATTCGCGTTTATTCGCGTAATTCGCGGGCAATCAATCTTCTCTCCCCCCGAAGGGGGCCATTCTCGCCAGGGGACTCTCCCGCTCCGCTCCGGACCACAGCCGGTGCGGGAGGTGCTCCAGATAGGAACGCAGAATGGCGACCTCGCCCCAGCTCCCCTCGCTGCGACAGCGCCTGAGCCGGGCGAGATCCAGGCTCGCCCCGCCTGTCGCCGCGTCCGTTCCGGCGCTGTACAGGGGCTCGCCTTCAGGGCCGATGACCCTGGAGCCCCCTGCCAGGGTGAATGCGTCGCACTGCCCCACCCCGTTGGTGTAGATGTAGTAGGCCTGGTTTTCCACGGCCCTGGCCTGCTTGATGGCGCCGTATTCCCCGGGGATGGTGTCCGGGTCCATGGAAAGCTGGATGAGCACCTCCGCGCCGGACAGGGTCAGGCCGCGGGCGATCTCCGGAAAATCCGCGTCGTAGCAGATCATCACCCCCGCTTTGGTCCCCTTTTCCGGGATGTCAAAGACCAGGGGCTCGCGACCGGGTACGGTGCCGCGCTCCAGGCTGGTGTCCCAGGGCACCATCTTGTTGTAGCGACCCAGCAGCCCCCCGTCGGGGCCGAAGACCGGAGCCTGATTGAAGAAGCCTCCCTCCTCGTCCGCGGCGATCTTCCCGGTCCCCGGCAGGAGGTATACCCCATAGCGGGCGGCCATGTCCCCCAGATAGCCGTACATTTCGTTCTTCTCCGGCAGGGGCGGACCGGGGCTGATCCCGAACTCCACTCCCACCGCCAGCTCACAGGGTGGATCTTCGGACGCGGCCCGGGCCAGCCCCTCCTCCAGGGCCTGCACATTGCGCCAGGGATTGGACTGCACCGGCATTTGAATCAGGGCGACTTGCAGCACATTGTCATCCATCGCGCATCCTCCTCGGAATACTGCCCACGAACCACTCGAAATGACAGGAAAGAATCATGGCTGGTAGCGCCCTGTGAGCCATGATTCGCTCTTCTTTTCGTGTTTTTTTCGTGTCTTTTCGTGGGCGGATGTGTTTTCTGCGCAGGATACAGACTCCCCTCCGTGGGAGCAACGCCCCGCCTTGCCAGGCGGTGCCGCCCTGTGCGACAGGTACCGGGAAGGGTATTTCGCGGCCCTTGGCCCTCGATTGCGCAACACCTGAAAATGCAACCCTAGGAGGACATGCCGTGCCCGCATCCGGACGGCTCTTCACCATATCGCCCTTTGATGTGGATGCAAGCGGAGACTGGCTCTTCTGGGCCGAAGACCCGGAAGAAAAATTCCTGCAGAGCATCCGGGAGCTGGGGCAGCTGGAGCCCGTGCTGGTGACACAGGACGAGGGCGGCACGAGACTCCTGACCGGGTACAGGCGCCTCCTCGCCTGCCGCGAGCTGGGCCTGGAGCTTTTGGCCCTGTCCACGGGCAGCCCGAATCCCGTTGCCAGGGGACGCATGTACGCCGAATCCAACCGGCAGCGCCAGCCGGATGCGGCGGATCTCGTTCGCGCGGGACGCTACTTTGCACGCCATTTGGACGCCCATGGCCTGGACCAAGTGCTGCGCGAGCTGTCCGCCTCAGAAGGCGGCAAGCGCATGCCGGATCTCGTGCGCACTTGGCTGCGGCTCGACCCGGAGTGGGACGGGCTTTTGCAGGCCGGCCACCTTCCGGTGCAGGCCGCCGAGATCCTGAGCCGCCTGAACAGGAAAGATGCTGCCGAGCTGTGGCCCTTTTTCCGCGACCTCCGATGGTCCCGAAACAATGCCCTGCAGTTCCTGGCCTGGCTGGAGGAAACCGCCTCGCGGGAACGAACCTCCCTGGCCCGACTCGTCCTGTTCGCCGAGATGCACCCGATCCTGGAGAGCAATCTCTCCCCCAAGGACCGCATCCGGCGCCTGGTGCAAAAGTCCCGGGCAATGCGCTATCCCCGCCTCACCGAGCTGGAGGCGGAGTTCAGCGCCATGGCCCAAAAAGCGAGCCGAGCCGGGCCGTGGCGCATCGCCCCGGAGCCCTCCTTCGAGAGGGACCGCATCCACCTCTCCGTATCCGTTGGCTCAGGACAGGACCTGGAACACGCGACCCGGGAGCTGGAGCGCCTGCACAGGGAGGGTCTGCTGGAGCGGCTCCTGGAGTGGCAGAGGGACCGGCTCGGGGGTTCGTCTGAAGAATAAGAAATGGGAAGCGTGAGCCCGCGAAAGGACACGAAAAAACCAGGAAAAGACGAGGAAAAGTTGCCCGCGAATTGCGCGAATAGACGCGAATGCATCTACCTTTTGCTCTGCTGATCCCAGAGCAAAAGGTTTCATCGCCGCAGGTACAGGAGAAGAACCCGCACGGGTAGACGGCTCTGCGAGCCTCCCCTCCACGAGTAAAGACATGGATTTGGATTCTTTGAAACAGCGCATCCGGAACGTGGTCGTCGACGAGGAGGTGCGAAGCACCCCGGTGACCGACAGGGTCCGAAAGACCCTGCCGGATGCCACGTGGCATATACACGGGACTGACGAGCCCTTCCCGCTGTCCCCACAGGACTGGAACGTTCTCTACCTCAAGCGCTACAAGGGGCGCTTTCTTCGCTTTTGTCCCGGCACGAGCCGATATCGCTGCTGCGGCTACCGCATCCTGCACATCGGGGAGAACTGCCCACTGTCCTGCACCTACTGCATCCTCCGGGCCTACTTCCAGGACAATGTGCTCAAGGTCTGGGCCAATCAACAGGAGCTCATGGAGGAGCTGGACCGCGAGATCGGCGGCAACCCTGACAGGCTCTTCCGGGTGGGGACCGGGGAGTTCACCGACTCCCTGGCCCTGGAGCCGCTTACAGGGTACAGCCGGGACCTAGTGGCCTTCCTTGCGGACTATGACAACTGCTGTTTGGAGCTGAAGACCAAGACCGCGGACCTGTCCTGGATGCCGGCGGTGCGTCATCCGGAACGTGTCCTGCCCGCCTGGAGCCTGAACGCGCCCGAGGTAGCGGCACGGGAGGAGGAAGGCGCCGCCGGCCTGGAAGAGCGCCTCGCGGCAGCCAGGGAGTGTTCCCGAAGCGGCTTCCGGGTCTGCCTCCACTTCGATCCGGTCCTTTTCTATCCCGGATGGGAAGAGGGATACGACACGGCAGTGGACATGATCTTCGACTACCTCCGCCCCCGGGACATTGCCTACGTCAGCCTCGGCTCCTTCCGCTGCATGCCCGAGCTCGCGCGACAGCTCACCAGCTGCGGACAGCGCCGCGACTTCCTTCAGCAGGAATTCGTCACCGGGCTCGACGGCAAGCTCAGGCTCCTCCGCCCCCTGAGGGCGCGGCAGCTGCGGCGCATTGCGAGCAGGCTGCAAAGCCGTGGCCTGAAGGAGCAGCTCTACCTCTGCATGGAATCCGACGAGGTATGGCGGGACACTCTGGGCTACACCCCCCGGGATCTGGGCGGGCTGGCCAGCCACCTCCTCCGCAGGGCCTTCCCCTCTGGAAAATAGCCATTCCCGCGCAAGGCCCTCACCGGATGCCTACTCCCGGGAATCCGTCCCCAGCTTCTCTCGCAAAAGATCCAGCAGCGGGACCTGCCCCTTGTTCAGTTTGTAGCGTGCTGTGGGCTCGTCGCACCAGGCCGCCCGGTCCACCTCGGGGAACATCCGTCGTTCACCCGAGCCCCTGGGCCACTCCATTTCAAATGCGTTGCTCGCGATGCGCTCCGGATCCAGATCCGTCTCCATCGCCCAGGCGTGCACCATCTTGCCGCCGGGCTGCTTCACCCGCCCCAGGAAGAAGGGCTCGCCGTCCGCGCAGAAACCCGTCTCCTCCCGGAACTCCCGTTTTGCCGCCGTCAGGGAATCCTCCTCCCCGGGATCGAACTCGCCCTTGGGAATGGACCAGACCGCCTTGTCCTTTTTCGCCCAGAGCGGCCCGCCGGGGTGGACCAGAAAGACCTCCAGCTCCGGGCCATTCCATCTGTAGGCCATGATGCCGCTGCTGTGCCTGGTCATAGACCGTCTATTCCCTGTTCACTTTTCCGGGGGTAGCCTGCCCCCACTCAGGTGCAAGAAACCAATCTCTTGTTTTTATGCCACATTATCCTAGAATGGAGTCTGTTTCGACCATCCGGTCCTCCGCAAAGATACGCCGTACAGAACAAGGAGCCCTCGCATGCACCACGTTCTCATTCTGGGAGGCGGTTTCGTCGGTCTGAACGCGGCCAAAGTCCTGGCCGGCAGGAAAAATGTCCGGGTCACCATCGTCGACCGCAGCAACTACCACCTGTTCCAGCCTCTCTTGTACCAGGTGGCTTCCGCCGGGCTGAGCCCCTCGGACATCGCCACCCCCATCCGGAGCCTCTTCTCCGCGAACGACAACATCAAGACCTACAAAGCCGAGGTCACAGGCATACAACCCGATTCGAGGCAGGTGGACACGGAAATTGGGACCTTCGAGTACGACTATCTTATCATGGGGCTGGGGGCGAAGCACTTCTATTTCGGCAACGAGGACTGGGAGGAATACGCCCCGGGCCTCAAGACCATCGAACAGGCCACGGAGATACGCCGCAGGATCCTGGAGTCCTTCGAGCGTGCGGAGGCGGCCACGGACACTGAGGATAAGATGAAGCACCTGAGCTTCGTGGTCGTGGGAGGCGGAAGTACCGGGGTGGAGCTCGCCGGGGCGCTCGGCGAGCTGAGCCGTTTCGTCTTTATCCGGGACTTCCGCAACATCGACCCCAAGCTGACCCGGATCATCCTTATCGAGGCGGGACAGCGAATCCTCCCGGCCTTTTCGCAGGAACTCTCCGCACGAGCCACGCGGGACCTGGAAAGCCTCGGGGTCCAGGTATGGACCTCGCGCAAGGTCACCGGGTTGGACAGCGAAGGCGTGGATATCGGCGAGGAACGGATCAAGGCCGGCACCGTGCTCTGGGCCGCCGGCATCACGGCAAGCCATTTGAATCACCAGCTCTCCCGGGAAGTGGACGGCATGGGGAGGATCGTCGTGGAGCCGGACTGCAGCCTCAAGGAGCATCCTGAGGTATTCGCCGCTGGGGACCAGGCCCACTTCAAAGACGAAAAGCACGGCACGCTCCCCGCCAATGCCCCGGTAGCCCTCCAGCAGGGCAAGCACATCGCATCCAACATCCTGCGCGAGATCGAGGGCAAACAGCGGGAGCCCTTCAGATACTTCGACAAGGGTCAGCTGGCCACCATCGGACGCAAACAAGCCGTTCTGGAGCGGGGCAAGGTGAAGCTGGGCGGATTCCTGGCCTGGTGGGCCTGGCTCTTCGTGCACATCTACTACCTGCTCGGCTTCAAGAACAAGCTCTTCGTTCTGGCCCACTGGGCCTATTCCTATCTCACCTACCGCAAGGGCGCCCGCCTTATCGTGAACAAAGAGTGGCGCTTCTACAACAGGTCGCGGAACAACGGAACAAACGGACCGGAATGAACACAAACCGCGAGGTTTTCCTATGACCACCGATGCATCGTCTGAATTGCGCTCGGTCCCCTTGGGACGAACCGGGCTCACCATCTCCGGGGTGGGCTTCGGGGGTATTCCCATCATCAGGCTGGACAGCGCAGAGGCGGAGCGGGTCGTTCGCCGGGCCTTCGAGATGGGCATCACCTTTTTCGATACCGCGAATGCGTACAAGGACAGCGAGGGCAAGATCGGCCGGGCCCTCGAGGATATCCGGGACCGGGTGGTCCTGGCGACCAAGAGCTTCAAGCGCGACTGGGCCTCCCTTTCCGAGGATCTGGAGAACAGCCTTCGCGAGCTACGCACGGAGCGGATCGACCTCTTCCAGCTGCATCAGATTTCCCGCGAGGAAGAATGGGAGGAGCTCATCCGCCCCGGCGGGGTCATGGAGAACCTGCTCAAGGCCCGAGATGAGGGCAAGATCGGGCACATCGGGTTCAGCTCCCACAGCCTGGACATGGCCCTTCGCCTTGTGCGCAGCGGGGCCTTCGCCACGGTGCAGTTCCCTTTCAACTTCATCGAGCGCGAGCCCCTGGATGAGCTGCACCCCGCTGCCAAGGAGGCGGGCATGGGCATCCTGGCCATGAAGCCCTTCGCCGGCGGAGCCATTGACGACGGCTCCCTGGCCTTCGCCTTCCTGCGGCAGTATCCGGACGCGATTCCCCTTCCCGGGTTCGACTCCCTGGCTTCGGTGGAGGAGATCGTTTCCCTCTATTCCCGTCCCAACGAGGTGGGCGAAGCCGAGGAAGAGCGCATGGAGGGCTACCGCCGGGAGCTGGGACGGCGCTTCTGCAGGCGGTGCGAATACTGCCAGCCCTGCCCCAACGGGGTCATGGTCACCATGGCCATGGGCTATCCCCTGGTCGCCTCGCGGATGGCCCCGAGCACGGCTGTGGAATTCGCCCGCAAGGCCATGGAGACGGTGCCCCTGTGCGAGGAGTGCGGGGAGTGCGAGGAGAAGTGCCCCTACGATCTGCCCATCGTGCAGATGATCAGGGAGAACTACGAGCTCTTCGAGATGCACAGGGCCGAGGTGGAGCAGGGAAAGGGTGAAGACACAAGATAATGCCCACGGAATAACGCGGAATATCACGGAAAGCAGATAAAGAATCAAGGCTGACAGGGCCTGTCAGGCTTGATTCTCATATGTCGTGTTTTTTCGTGTGTTTCGTGGGCTCTAACAGAAGCAGGGGGCTGTTATGCAGGATGATGTGGTCATTGTCAGTGCCTGTCGCACTCCGGTGGGGGCTTTCGGCGGAAGCTTACGGGATCTGAGCGGGGCCCGTATCGCCAGCGCCACCATGCAGGAGACAGTGCGCCGCAGCGGCGTCGACGCCTCCCTGGTCGATGATGTGCGCTACGGATGCTGTATGGAGCACCACGATTCGCTCAATGTCTCCCGGGTTGGTGCCCTGATGGCCGGCCTGCGCGAATCCGTCCCCGCAGCGACGGTGAACCGCGCCTGCATCTCCGGGATGGAGGCCGTGATCTCCGGAATGGCCATGATCCAGGCCGGAATGGCCGAGATCATCCTTGCCGGCGGCGTGGAGCACATGTCCGGGGTTCCCTATGCACTGCCCGGAGCCCGCTGGGGGTACAAGCTCCAGGACCAGATGGTGGAGGACGCCCTGATGCACACCCTGCACGCGGGCTCGCACCTCCTCCCCCTCGACGAGGGGGCTCCCCTGGACACGACCCGATCCCCGGCCGCGGACTTCCTGGACAGGCCCTATATCATGGGCCACACCGCCGAATTCGTCGCGGACAAGTATGGCCTGACCCGGGAGGAGATGGACGAGGTGGCCCTTCGCAGCCACAACAATGTGGAGCGGGCCACCGAGGAGGGTGTCTTCCAAGAGGAGATCGTTCCGGTGGAGGTGCCCAGGCGCAGGAAAGAGGCGCTCACTTTCTCCAGGGACGAGCATTTCCGTCCCGGTCTGGCTCTGGAAGACCTGCAGAAGCTCCCGCCCGCCTTCATCCCCAAGACGGGGACGGTTACCGCGGGCAATTCCAGCGGGATCAACGACGGCTCGGCAGGGCTGATGATCATGGCCGCCTCCAAGGCCCGCGAGCTCGGAGCGACTCCACTGGCCCGGATCAAGGCCGTGGGCCGCGGCGGATGCCACCCCGCGGTCATGGGCCTGTCCCCGGTGCCCGCTGTCCGGGATCTGCTGGTCAAGAGCGGGCTGCGCATCGACGACTTTCAGCTCATCGAGGTCAACGAGGCCTTCGCGGCCCAGTATCTGGCCTGCGAGCGGGAGCTTGGCCTTCCGCGAGAGATCACCAACGTCAATGGCTCCGGGATCGGCATCGGCCATCCCGTGGGGGCTACCGGAGCCAGGATTCTGGTCACCCTGATCCACGCCATGCGCCGGAAAAGGGCCGAGCTGGGCCTGGCCACCCTGTGCGGCGGCGGGGGCGTGTCCATGGCCTGCGCCCTGGAAATCAGCGCCTGATCCGCTCCAAAGCGAGGCGAGCTAGAGCTCTTGGGGAACATCGCGTTCACTGATCCTGTGACGGTAGCTCCGCGCCCGATCCACATAGTGGTCCACCGCCTCTCGCAGCATCTCCCGATCACGTTCCGTGACCTCGCGGACCACCTTGCCGGGTGAGCCCATGACCACGGAGCCGTCGGGGATTTCCTTGCCTTCGGGTATAAGGGCCCCGGCGGCGATAATGCACTCCTTCCCCACCACGGCCCGATTCAGAACGGTCGCGCCGATCCCCACCATGCTCCACTCGCCGATGCGGCAGCCGTGGAGGACCGCTTTGTGCCCCACGGTGACATGGGCCTCGATGACCAGCTCGATCCCCTCGTCCGTGTGCAGGACCGATCCGTCCTGGATGTTGGAGCCGCTCCCGATAAAGATGCGATCGGTATCCCCGCGGACCACCGTCTGGAACCAGACGCTCGCATCCTCACCGAGCGTGACCATGCCGACAACATCCGCACTGGGGGCGATATAACAGTTGCCCCGGCACCTCACGCGCTCCTGTTCATAATCGTAGAGCATAGGTCCTCCTTGCCTTGCTGCCAATATCAGTCCCACAGGGGCAACCATCCCACTCAGGAAATATTCCTCGCAAATCGAGGCCTTGGGAACAAGCATAGCTCGCGTTCTTTCAGTTACCTCACTCGGCAGGACATATTACTATACACCCCTCATTCCCGGGCCGACCCGGGAACAACCAAGCATGAAAATGTCGCGAGGCGAAGGCGGGTGGACGCTGAAGCGCGGGTTTCATCCCGGGTTTCCCATGATGGGATACGAAACACCTCATCGACATTCCCGAATCACTTCCGGGGAAGCAGGATTCAAATGGTGTGAATAATGATGACTGGAGGGAATCAATTCCACCTCAGGCGGTACCAACAAAG
>CAYNCR010000023.1:14840-17414 GCA_964395575.1 uncultured Desulfohalobiaceae bacterium | reverse complement strand
CATCCAGAGTCGTATACCGAAGCTCCGGGTATCGATGTCGAAGAAAGGTTGTCTTGCCCGAACGCCGCGGGCCGAGCAGCAAGCAGCTGGTATCCGGGGAAAGAGTAAGCCATCTTTGAAACATAAGTTTCAAAATAGCATGGTTATTTTGAAAGCCAAGTTTCAGATTGTACTAGCTTGATTGCAATCATAGGAACTCTTCATCACCTTGATGAACCAAAAAAGAGAACGACAAGATTGACGGGATCAAAGGGATTGATGAAGGCCCAGCGGGGAAAGAGCTGCTGCTCTTTCCCCGCAACATCCCGTTTATCCAGCAACTCACGTCATCTTTCTCCCCTCCCGAGTGACCAGCCTTGGGGTCGACTTTCACCTTTTCAAGACAACTCAAGACAAATATCCAACACTATCAGTCACCTATTAATCCAAATCCTGTAAGACCCCATTCTCCACTTTGTAGCTCATGAAAATATAGAGGGGACATGCCCTTTGTTGACATTCCCCCCCCCTGTGAGAAAGCAAGCGATCTTATCGAGCCGGTTGCCAGGGACGCTGGAGAAGACGACGCACTGACCTCCTGGCGATGTCTTCAGGCGTGTTCCCCGTCCAGGCTGGACTATGACTGGGCGGCCCTGATCGTCCCCTAAAGTGTTGGGGCTGGGCTGCCGAGTGGACAAAGGTGTTGTAAGCGCGATCCCAAGGCATACCAAATAAGTGAAACCTGAAAAGGAGATCAACAGTGGCAACTATGTCGGAAGAAGCTCGACAAGATGAGGGACTCGCCTCCTTGGCAGGCAAGTACCTCACTTTCGAGCTGGGAGAGGAGACTTATGGTGTAGGCATCCTCAAGGTTCAAGAGATCATCAAAATGCAGGAGATCACAAAGGTCCCGCGCACACCCGAGTATATGAGAGGGGTTATCAATCTGCGGGGGAAGGTCATGCCCGTGGTGTCCCTGCGGAATCTGTTCGGGATGGAGGAGGCGGAAACCTCACGCAATACCTGCATTATTGTCATGCAGGTGCGGCAGGGTGAATCATCGGTCATCCTTGGAATGATCGCGGACAAGGTTTCCGAGGTGCTGGAGATCGGCGAGGACGAGATGGAGCCTGCTCCTTCGTTCGGGAGCCAGGTGGATACTCACTTCATCCTGGGCATGGCCAAGACGAAGGATGCAGTCAAAATCCTTCTGGATGCTGACAAACTGATTGACGAAGATGCCATATCTTCTTTGTCGCAAATCGGAAAACAGCATGAAAAATAAATAATTCTGTATAGGGTGAGACAAAAGGAGAGTTACGGAATGTTTGAGTTTGTTAAGTCCTTTTCCATTAACCAGAAAATTATCTCTTTGTTGTTGATCGTCATTGTCGTGCTTACCGCTGGGACAATGTTTACGACCAGGTATGTCCTCGTCAACTCGGCAGAGGATCAAACCGTGGAGAAGGCAAAAAGCAGCTTGCATACGACCTACGAGCTGATAGATGAAAAATATCCAGGAGAATGGAGGCTTGAAGGTGACAAGCTGTACAAAGGGGATCTTTTGTTGAACGGCAAAAACGAGATCCCGGATCACATCACCGAATTAACCGGCGAAACCGCCACGATCTTTGCCGGTGATACCAGGGTGGCGACCAGCGTCAGGCTGGAAAATGGAGAGCGGGCCACGGGGACTGTCGTATCCGACGAAGTTAAGAACGTGGTCCTTGGCAACGGCGATAAGTTTTTCGGCAAGGCCCAAGTTGTCGGCACGACCTATCAGACGGGCTACATGCCAATCCGCAATGAAGCCGGGGAAAAGATCGGAATTTGGTACGTCGGCGTTTCCCAACAGTTTATCCAGGACATGGTGGCGGATTCTTTTCAATATCTTCTGTTGGTGGGGCTGGGCATAGCCCTCCTCGCGCTTGTTGCTGGCTATTTTTTCAGCCGCAGGATCAGCAACCAGATTTCCCGCGTGATCGAATCCCTCCGGAATGGTTCTCGGGAAGTGAATTCAGCGGCCGATCAACTCAGCTCCTCCAGCCAGAAGCTCGCCGAGGGCTCCAGCGAGCAGGCGTCAAGCCTGGAGGAAACTTCCTCCTCTCTGGAAGAAATGTCCTCACAGACCAGACAGAACGCGGACAACGCGAGTCAGGCCGAGACAGCGGTCAAGGAAGCCGTGAATCAGGTGGAAAGCGGCACTGAATCCGTGCAGCGCATGTCTCAGGCAATGGAGGACATCAAGAACAACACCTCTGAAACGTCTCGTATCATCAAGACCATCGACGACATCGCCTTCCAGACCAACCTGCTTGCCCTGAACGCAGCTGTGGAGGCCGCCCGCGCGGGCGAAGCCGGGAAGGGTTTCGCCGTGGTGGCCGAGGAGGTCCGCAATCTGGCCCAGCGATCCGCTGATGCGGCCAAGGACACTTCGGATCTGATTCAAAAGGCACAGTCCAGCGCGGACAACGGAGCCCAGGTGGCCACGGAAGTCTCGGAGAATCTGGAGAGCATCAAGCAGAGCACGGAGAAGGTCACGACTTTGGTGGCCGAAATCTCCTCCGCCTCCAAGGAGCAATCCCAGGGGATCGA
>CAYNCR010000023.1:0-14830 GCA_964395575.1 uncultured Desulfohalobiaceae bacterium | reverse complement strand
GAGCAGGTGAATAACGCTGTGTCCGAGATGGACAAGGTGGTGCAGCAGACCGCCTCGGATTCTGAGGAATCCGCGAGCGCCGCAGAAGAGCTGTCCTCTCAGGCCAGGGATCTGGATCAGATGGTCGAGACGCTTATTGGGATTGTGAGCGGCAAGAAAGCCTCTTTTGCCGGCGGCAACGGCTCGGGGCAAAGCGTCTCCAAGGCCGCTGGCGGTTCAACTGGGCAAGGTCGCAGGGAGCGGGTCCAGCCACAGAAGCAGGCCCCGGCCGACAAGGGTAAACAGGGTGGCCAGCCTCAGTCCGGCGCGGACAATATGATTCCCCTAGATGACAACGATTCCTTTAAGGACTTCTAAGCGAGGCACTGAAAGCAACCCCTGTAACGACGCACTGGCCTCCTGGCTGCCTGGCGATACTTCAGCTTGGCAGCCCGGAGGCTACAATGATAATGAGCATAATGTAACACATCTTTCGTTCTTGGCGCACACCCGATACACGGATTCGTCCTCCCGGCAATCTCAACATCGCAAAAAAACGTAACTATTCACCACCCCACTGATCATTGTAAGCCGACACGGGGTATTTTGAATCATTTCAGCGGGCGTTGACTCTGCCAGAAGAGCCTGATGGGATTTTGGTTGTTGCAGTGATGCATCTGCATCGTGAGCCAGACTATTGGAAAGGGGGGTATAATGTGACAGGCTCTCTGTGACCTTGGCCCATGGCTTCCCAGGACCTTGATCTTTGGGGGGAGACAATTTAAAGTAGTGCAGAGCACTACTTTCCCTGGAGGAACCATGAAAACCATTAATGCCTCAGAGGCAAACCGTCGTTTTTCCAAGCTCTTGCGGGAGGTCGCACGGGGTGAGGTCTATACCGTGGTGTCCCGCGGCAAGCCGGTGGCATCTATTGCTCCCGCCGGTGAGGAGACCTCGGGGCGCAAGAAGGCAAAGGCAGATTTGCTGGAGCGGCTTAACCGTCAAGCAGTAACCGGCGACAGAGATTGGAGCCGAGACGAGCTGTACAGGGATTAAAATGCGAGCAGCGCTGGACACCAACATCATGGCCTACGCCGAAGGCGTGGGTGACAGAGAGCGTTGCAGCAGAGCCCGGCAATTGGTGGCTGAATTGCCTGTAGAACACGTGGTGCTCCCGGCCCAGGCCACTGGCGAGCTGTACCGCGTGCTCACGGGTAGGGCGGGTTTTACCGGCTCGAAGGCCCGTGAAGCGATCCTCGGCTGGTCCGATAGCTTTGAAGTAGCGGATTCCACCTGGAGCGCTTTCCAGTCAGCCTTCGATCTGGCCACAGACCAACAGCTTCAGATCTGGGATGCGCTCATTTTTTCCGTGGCAGTGGAAAACCATTGCCGTTTGCTGCTCAGTGAGGATCTCCAGCAGGGTTTTGTCTGGCGCGGCGCGAGTGTGGTGAATCCGCTTGCGGAATCTGCCGATCCGCTTCTCACACGCTTTCTGGATGGCTAGGGAAGGTGCGTACACGGACCATGATGAGCCAAAAAGAGAAGGACGGAGATCTCCAGGGTCAACAGGATTGATAAAGACCCCGCGGAAAAAGAGCTGCTACTCTTTTACCGCAATGTCCCGTCTATCCGGTAAATCCTGTCGGCATTCTTTTCTCTTTCGAGAGTGAGCATACAATGAGAGGTTTGTTGTCCACTCTACGAAGGACCACGAAGAAATATTGAGCCAAGGACAGCGAGGAGGGCATATGGCCACGGGGAGCCCGAAATCAGAGTGCGGTGTGTGCGGGAGACCCATGACCTCTAAGGGTATGGGACGTCACTTGCGCGCCTGCCTGGACAAGAATCTCCATCAGGTTGCCGATCAGAGCGAGGACAGGCCCGGGATTCTCCATCTCAATATCCACGGAGGCGGCAAGGGATCTCCCTACTGGCTGCATCTGGCCGTGGACCGGGACGTCCAGCTCAAGAAGCTGGACACCTTCCTGCGGGACATCTGGCTGGAATGCTGCGGCCACGCGAGCACCTTTTTCCGGGGCAGGCCATACACTTCCGAGGAAGTGGGCATGAACAGGAAACTCAACAGTGTCCTCGATCGCGGAGAGTTCATCACCCACATCTATGACTTCGGCACGGAGACCATGTGCGTTATCGAGGCACTGGAACGGTATCCTGGCAGGATCACGGGAAAGAACAAACTCGCCCTGCTGGCTCGAAATCCGGCACCGGAGTTCCCCTGCGAGGCGTGCGGCAGGGAGCCGGCGGAATACATCTGCCAGGAATGCAGCATGGAAGGAGGCGAGGACCTCTTGTGCCGGTCCTGTCGGCAAGGGCACGAGTGCGACGAAGAGATGCTCGTGCGGCTGATGAACTCCCCGAGGGCCGGGGAGTGCGCCTACGGCAGCGAGTATGTTTAACCCTGAAGCGACACTGGTGGGGGAACCAGCCCAATCTCGCCAATAACATGGAACTGGAAAAGGATATCCGCTGATGAGCCACGAAAGCACTGTTCGGTCCTGGACCCTGGAGGAGTGGAACCGCCTTTGCGAGCACCCCAGCCCCTTTGTGCGGCTCTGGGTGGCCAAGACGGCTCAGGATCACCTGAGCCGCGAGTTCCGGAGCGATCTGCTGGGGCTCCTGCTGCAA
Organism: uncultured Desulfohalobiaceae bacterium; assembly: GCA_964395575.1. Classification (GTDB taxonomy): domain Bacteria; phylum Desulfobacterota; class Desulfovibrionia; order Desulfovibrionales; family Desulfothermaceae; genus JAIPDU01. The sequence goes on along the minus strand of CAYNCR010000023.1, from coordinate 12,205 downwards.
GACGAGAACCTGAGCGTCCGGCACCATGCGGAGATGGATCTCTTGGAGACGCCCTTCCCGCAACTGGCTGACTGGTACCTGCATATTGCTCTGCGCAAGACCTCCCATTGGGGACAGCTTCGCTCCGCCCTGCGGACATTGGCCCTGATAGGAGATGGGGAGCGCCTGATCCTTTGGCTCAAGGAAATCCAGAAGGAGCTTGAGCAAGGCGACCGGGATCCGTGTTATGTGCTGCAAAGCCTTCTTTCCCTGTCCGGATATCTGCCCCGCATGGCTCTATCTCGTGCCGAGCCCGTGGCTGAGCGCTGTTTCGAGCTCGTGCAGGGTATCCTCGGACAAGAACCCACCTATACTTGGTCCCATAGCGGAGAGCTCCTGGATATCCTCGCGGGGCTGCTCTTTTCCCATCCCAGACCCAGGGAAGCCTTCGACTTCCTTGACCAAATCGATGCCTTCATGGGCATGGCCGTCCCCATCGCGGAGCTTGTGGGCGATGGCAACTGGGCCCACAAGCTCTTGGATATGGAAGACTACCTCCGTCCCTCGGACTATGCTTTCAGCCAAGACAGCCTTTTTGATAGGGACCTTTCAGCTGACACGGATGGAATGGACGCCAGCGAGACAGCGGAGGAAGAAGAGGACCTCGACCTGGAAGGGCACGGGCTGGAGGGGATCAACATCCATTTTCTGGAACAGTACATGGGCCCCGAATTCATGGAGGCCTGGGCGAAAAACCCCGAGCAAAGACCCGCTCTCTGTCTGGAGCACGCACAGCGCATTGTGCGGGACGCCCTGCCCGCGAGCGGTGAAGCCGAGAGCTTTTGCAGCGCCCAGTCCGACGACTTCAGCAGAATGGAACGGATCTATGCCCTCCTCGAGATACTGGCCGACCCTGAGCTCCCTACCGATTCCGGCCCCGACGACCTGGAGGAATGCGCCCTGCTCCTCCTTGTCCTCCTCTCCGCGGGCCGGGCTTGCCTGGGCCGGAACGAGGAGGACTTCTCCGACGGGGAAATGCTTTCCCTCATAGCCGAGGACCGGCCGGACATGCTCCAGGACCGAAGGTTTCTTTCCCGCCTGGAATCCGGGGCAAAGGATCCCGACCCTGCTTTCCGGGAAACGCTGCTTGAGCATTGCCGCTCCGGTCTGGCCGCGTTCCCGGCCCCCTGGAGCAAGAGAGTGCTCAGTCTCGTCCCCGCCTATGGCCTCCAGGAGATCATTCCGGATATCATGGGGCTTGTGGAGCAACAGGAAGAGCGCTTCAGCGATGTGGACCTCGACTTTCTGGAAGATACCTTGGCTTCCCTTGGCTCGGACAAGGTCTGGAGGGAATACATCAAGCAGAATCCGGCTCTGGGAGGCCGTCTCCCCGGAGTCGAGGAATTCAGCCCCGAGATGGAAAAAGGCATCTGGCGTGCCTTTTTCTATGTCCAGAGGATCCCCTGTCCGGAGGCCCTGGACTGGCTGGAAGCCAACCTGCACCCCTTGATCCAGAAGAACGAGACGGAAGCGCTCGAGGCAATAGAGTCTTCCGCGGATCCTCGGTTCATCCCGGCGCTGCAGCCCTTGCTGGCCCGTAACGAGGACAGGCGGCGGGAAGTCTTTCACGTCTTGTGCCGACTGCACGGAGACAGTCGCGTCCTGAGCCCCGAAGAGGAGAACAGCCTCTGGGAAGGGCAGGAGGCCAGACAGCGGCAACTGCTGGAGAATTTTACTCATTTCATGGGGGATTATCCCCTTTTCCGGCCCCAGTTATCGGGACAGGAAGAAGAGAGGGTTCAGCTCTGTTGCGATCACTGTCAGGGGGTGTTTCATTACCAGCCCGAGCGGATAGTGGTCTATGAATCCGACGAAGAAGAGCAAGTAACCCAGGCGGATATCGGCGGGGAGATCGTGTGCAAGGCCTGCGGGGCTTCTGTGGATCACCTCCGGATCACCCCCTTCGGCCGAATGCTTTTGATGAACGGTGCCCTGCGGAAAATGAGCAGATCCTCGCTGGACGAGGATCTGCAAATCCTTCGCGGAGGAAACGACTCGGGCAAGCAGATCCTTGTCTGTCCCCCCGGGCAGGGTCTTCCCGGCGAGCCCTTCGCCTCCTTTCGCGAGGGCCTGGAGCAATACGACCAGGACCTCGCCGCCGATCCGGAAAACCCGGGCCTGTGCGTGGGCAAGGCCGATCTCCTGAAAAAACTGCTGCGCTTGCGGGAGGCGGAATCGTACTACCGGGCCGCGCTGCGGGGCGACCCCGCTTGTCTCGAGGCCATGGAGGCTTTGTACGAGCTTTGCAATAGGCAGGACAAGGACGAGGATGCCTGGGAGTGGCTCCAGCGGGCCTATGAGACCCTTTCCACAGGCACTGTGTATCGAGCGGACCCGAACAATCTGAGGACACGGATCGCCCAAGCATACATCCCGGAGGCCTCCAAGCGCGGGCTTGCTCCAACCGAGCCACAAAGGAGCCGAAAGCACCGGGTCCAGCGCAACGACCCCTGTCCCTGCGGCAGCGGGAAGAAGTACAAGAAGTGCTGTCTGGAGAAGTAAGGCCTGCTTGAACGATGTGGTTCCCGAGTTGATCCTTGTTCATGACAGAAACAGTTTTCTTGTGAACACAGGGCCTGACTGTTTATCCGTCCTGATTGGCAGTCTGAGGCGGAACCCTTACGCCTGCGGAACAAGGACTCGGATACCCGCCGGCCTTTCCCAATCGTTCCGCGATCACGGTGCGCAGACGCATCCACAAGGGGCAGCGCACCGGAAAGATGCTCTGGTGTCCCGAGCGGCCTCTCTACTCCCCCAGGGCCTGTCTCGCCGCCTCCGCAAAACCGAGGACGTCCTCCTCCGTGGTATCGTAGTTGGTGACCAGCCGCACCTCCCATCGCGCTGCATCAAAGACGTAGAAGAGGTAGCGCTGCCGGATCCGCTCCACCGCCTCCGGCGGAATGGTGGCATAGACCATGTTGGTCTGGACCTCGCGGGTAAGCTCCAGTCCGGGAATCTTCCGCAGCTCGTCCGCCAGCATCCGGGCCATGGCGTTGGCGTGACCGGCCAGTCTCAGCCACAGGTCGTGCGCGAACAGCGCCTCCATCTGAACCGCCGGAAAGCGCATCTTGCTCGCCAGCTGCATCCCCTGCTTGCGAATAAAGGAAAACTCCGCCGCCAGCTCCGGCCGGAAGAAGAGAACGGCCTCCGCTCCGAGCAAACCGAGCTTGGTTCCCCCCAGGCTGAGGACATCCAGGCCGGCATCGCGCGTCATTTCCGCGGGGCTCACTCCCAGGGCCGCACAGGCCGTATAGAGCCGGGCTCCGTCCATGTGCACGTACAGGCCCTTTTCGTGGGCAAAGGCGCAGATTCGCCCGATCTCCTCCACTGTATAGCACTGGCCGTACTCCGTGGCCTGGGTCAGAGACACGACCCTGGGCTGGACATGATGCTGATCCCCCTCGTGGCCCAACAGGGCCTCGATATCCTCCACACCGATCTTGCCCGTCCGTGTGGGGACGGTGAGCAGCTTTACCCCGGCGAACTTCTCCGTCGCCCCGCACTCTGCCCCGTGCAAGTGGGCGGTCTCCGCGCAGATCACCGCGTGATGGGAACTCGTAAGCGCGTCCATGCTGAGCACGTTGGCTCCGGTGCCGGTATAGAGAAAGAACGGCTCGCAGGAGGAGCCGAACACCTGCCGCAGCTTGGCATTTGCCCGCTCGGTGAAGTAGTCGTCCCCGTAAGCCAGGGCATGGCCCTGGTTGGCCTCGAGGACGGCCTGGATGACTTCCGGATGTGCGGGGGAGTTGTTGTCACTGGCGAAATGGTTTCTGGGCACTCCGTCGTGGACGAGGTTGTCGATCTTCATGGCATACCCTCCGATGGCTGGCCCGGATTCCGGGGGTATGGATCCCTCGGGCCGTATTTGGGGGCAAAAGGGGAATAAGGAAATGAAAGGAGTTCCCGCTTGGGAACTCGTGAGCCTCCATGAGAGCTTGAATCCCGCACCTATTTATGAACCCACGTCAATCAGACACTCGTTTGTCAACTCAAATAGGTGCGGGACAATGCCGCAATTGAAGGTTTGGATACGGCCTGCTAGAGCGCCTGGTGATAGAGCTCCTGGACCTGTTGCGGATCATGGACCGGCCTGGCGTTGAAAAGGGTTGCTGAGTCCGCCAGGGCGTGCATGGCGCAGAGCCCCAGGTCCTCATCTGCGGGGATGCCCAGGTCGCGCAGCCTCATGGGGTGACCCACCCTGCGCATGAGATCCTCCACGGAGTCCGCTGCCGCCTGGGCGGCCTCCCTCTGGCTCATCCCCCCGGTGGGAGCCCCGAGGGCCTGCGCGGCCTGGGCCAGCTTGTCCGCGGCATAGTCCAGGTTATAGCGCATCACATGGGGCAGCAGGATGCCGCAGGCTGCGCCGTGGGGGACACTGTAGTGCATGCCCAGGGTATGCGCCATGCCGTGCGCCAGACCGACCTGGGCCACGGTAAAGGCCCAGCCTGCCATGGTGGCGGCAATCTGCATGTTGTTCAGCTCCCTGTCCCCGCACTCCCCGGTAAGGACACCGGGCAGGTTCTCCCGGATCAGGCGGATCCCCTGCAACGCCTGGCCGTCGCAGACGGGCTGGGCCATGACGCTGGTCAGGGCCTCGATGGCGTGGGTCATGGCGTCCATTGCCGTGGTCATGGTGAGCTGCTCAGGCAGGGAGCTGGTCATGCGGGGGTCCAGAATAGCGGTGTTGGGGATGATGTGGTTGTCCAGGATGTAGACCTTGCGATCGGCCCCGGGGCTCTTGAGGACCGCCATATTGGTCACCTCGCTCCCGCTGCCCGCTGTGGTGGGGACGGCGATATGAGGCGTTTGCGGTTCCTGGAGCCTGAACATGGCCACGTGATCGTTGGCCCGTCCGCCGCTTTTCAGGGTCACGCAGGTCCCCTTGGCCGTGTCCATGACGCTGCCCCCGCCCACGCTGACCACGCAGTCCGCTCCCAGCCGGCGGGCTGTCTCCGTGGCCCGGTCCACGGTCTCCAGATCGGGATCCTGGGGCACCTCGTCGAAGACCCCAACGGCAAAGTCCACCAGGGCGTCCCGGACCATGCGAGCCAGCCCCGCCTCTTGCACCCCTTTGTCAGTGACGATCAAGGCCCGGCGACAGCCCAGGTTGACCATCTCCTTATACGCCGCAGCCAGGCATCCGCGGCCAAAGAGCACATTCGTGGGGCAGTTGTACTGGCCCATTGGGACCCTGGTCGCGTCGGACAACACGGACATGGTGAAATTGGTCTCCGGAGCCGGGAAGGAGCTCACGTGGATCCGCTTGGTCTCGGTGTATTCCTTTAGCCCGCTTTCACCGAGCTCCCGGCCCAGGCCGGACTGCTTGTAACCCCCGAAGGGACAGAAGTCTCCGAAGGCGTGGAAGTTGTTGATCCATACGGTCCCGGTGCGGATTCCCCTGGCGATACGCTCCGCCCTGGCTGTATTGCTGGAGAACACGCCCCCGGCCAGGCCGTAGTCGGAGTCGTTGGCGAGCTCCACCGCCTCTTCGTCGGTGTCGAACTTGATCACCGAGACAACCGGCCCGAAAATCTCTTCCCGGGCGATGCGCATCCGGTTGTCCACACCCGCGAACAGAGTGGGGGCATAGTAAAATCCGCCATGGATCCCCTCAGCTTCCACGCGCGTGCCGCCGCTGACCAGCTCGGCTCCTTCCCGCATCCCAAGATCCACGTATCCCTGCACGGTTTGCATCTGCTGCTCGTTGATCAGCGGTCCCAGATGGGTGTCCGGGGAGACCTGGTACCCCACGCGCAGTTGTTCCGCCCGGTGTTTTAGGCGTTCCACGAACTCGTCGTATATCTTGGAGGAAACCAGAACGCGCGTGCCGGCCTCGCACATCTGTCCCTGGTGGAAGTAGGTGCCGAAGGCCGCTCCGTGCACCGCCATATCCAGATCCGCATCATCCAGGATAATGTTCGCCGACTTGCCGCCCAGCTCCAGGGTCACCCTCTTCACCGAGTCCGAGGCCAGCCGCATGATGCGTTTGCCCACCTGAGTGCTCCCGGTGAAGGCGATTTTGTCCACCTGGGGATGGGTGCAGAGAAGATCGCCTATTTCCCCGCTGCCCCCGGGGACAACATTGATCACTCCCCTGGGGACCCCCGCATCCCGAGCCGCCTCAGCGGCGATGAGCGCGGTCAGCGGCGTGGATGAGGCGGGCTTGAGCACGATGGAATTGCCTGTGGCGACGGCCTGCACGATCTTCCACAGGGCCATCATCAGGGGGAAGTTCCAGGGGATGATCCCCGCGCACACCCCAACTGGCTCGCGGCGGATGAAGTCGCGTCCGGGAGCGAAGACGTTCCCGGAATAGGGGATCTCCTCCTCCCAGGGGAAGTGCCGGGCCGCGTAATGGCCCAGGTTGCGCAGGAGCTGCGAGCCGAGCATGCCCCAGTACTTGGCCAGCCCGATCACCTGTCCGGAGTCCATGGACTCGGTGAGGGCCAGCCTCAGGGTCTGGCGGGTGATCTGGTCCGCGAAGTCATACAGGACCCGGGCCCGGTCATCCGGATCCATCCCGCTCCAGTCCCCCCTGTCGAAGGATCGCCGCGCCGCCTCGACCGCCGCCCTGGCGTCCTCCGAACCCGCCTGGGCGACAGTGGCCACGGGCTGCTCCGTTCCGGGATCGATGGTCTCCGTCCGCTTGCCGCTCTGAGCCTCCACGAACTCGCCGTCGATGAAAAGTCTGTAATGCTCCATTTCTTGCCTCCTTGCCGGGAGCTCCCCCGAAAGCTTGGCTTCAGCGCCCCATCCCTCTCCCCCTCCACCCTTCCCTTTCGCCGACCGGGGGCAGGGGGAGCATCCAGTGACTGGCTGCTTGGCAAATCCCCATCGATTCGAAAAGGCAAAGCCGTAGGAGAAAGGAGAGCTCGATAACAAAATTACCTGGAATAACGACTTGTCATGTATACCATTCTGTAAATGCTATTTGCATCCATTTTTTTCATGCATTCCCGGAAATAGACACAGTCCGAACCGCCAATTCGCCAAGGCCTTCGCAAAGAGCAAACCTTTCGCCCTGCTGGGCAGCAGGGCGAAAAAGTGCATATGGGCAATGGCTTCATATTGACAACTGATCCACGGAGTCATCGCAACAACAAGACTCTTCTGGTGGAGTGAAATTTACCGAGGGGGAGATTCTTCACCATTCATTTCCCTTCCCTTCAAAAGGGCGTTCCTTTAAACAATGGGGGCTGGTACCAGTTCAACATCTTTCCCCCCAAGCATTGAAATGGTATCTTGAAATTGCCGGGGGCCATAAAGGAGGGTATTATGAGCGTCTATCAACTCGCCGAGAAGATTTTGAATCACTTAGCCAAGCATTACAATGAACATGGAGTATCTAAGTTCAACACCAAAAGCTTAGCCAATTATTTCGAAACGGATCACGAAACCGCTGAGCAGGCGTTGACTCACCTGCATGAAAATGGCCATGTAAGTCTCGATTTGGACGGAAGTGTGCACGTCACAGACCAGGGCATCAACCAAGGCTTCCAGCAATAAGACAGAAACATTTGGCTCCCGGAGCTCGCTTATTCACCCGAACAAGTATCTCTCCAGAAACGAGCGAGCCCTTTCCCAATGCGCTTGTTGGTTAAATCCCCCTCAAGCCATCTGAAATTGGCAGCAGAGTTCTTCCTTGAATACTATTCCTCTGCGGATTGAAGCAACAAGCGTATCCTGAACATTCACTGAGCCCCATCATACCGGGAAACACCTGAATTTTTCCCCACAACAAGCTGCTTGCCCAGCAATCTCTTCTTGCTCAGAGCCTTGCTCCCATGTCTTCCATTCCCTGTAAGATGCTTGTGATAAAATCATTCAGGGGGGCAGGAGGGGTAAACCGCAGAGACACAAAGACCTTTTTCTCACTGCAGAGGGGCGCAAAGGGCTCGCTCATGCCGGCTCGACAGGCCCTGCGAAACAGGATTTCACCTGGGGCGTCTGCCATTCACCATTCGTGCCCTTCGAATGGTTTTCTTTGAAAAAGTGACTCCAACTTTGTGATTTTCCTTAATCAAACATTCAGAGAGCCGATAGGAGACCTAGAAAGGCTCGGATTCCAGGGTTTAAGCGCAGAGAGCAGCCCCAAGTTGATCATGTGATTCAAGATCGGCCCTGCCCGGTCCGCTTATGGGGCAGCGTTGGACAAGGGCTATCTGCTGCAGTCGATCCACCCCCTGAGCTGGCTGTATTCTGTGGATCTGCTCGGATTCTGCATTCCGGGAAAGCCTTTCCACCCGGTAACCAGGATCCATCCGGGATTCGGCCTCTCGGACGAGGAGCTCACACGCCACTTTAGGTCCTCCAGTGGCCAGAAAGGGAGTTTAAAGTGACGGGCTGTCTGTCCCGATTCCTTGCTCGGGGCGAACGATGCAATCTCCTGTCACCTCCGCCAGCAAAAAAGGGAACGAATGGGCCATTCCAAGCTCTTTCTCAAAACATTTTCCACCATTGTGGTCGCCGTGCTCCTATTCACAGGGGCGAGCTACCTGTCCTTTGTGCCCTGGGTCCGCGACACGGTCCAGCAGCAGGAGGAGCGCACCGGCCGGATTGTGCTCAATAACATCTACGAGATGGCGCAGAACGAGCACCGTCATCTTGAGGCCTGGCGGGAATCCGCCATGGATGCCCGGCGCAGGGAGTTGCGCCGTATCCTCCAGGTGGCCGTGAAAGCCATTGATCGCATCGAGCAGGAAGCCCAAGCCCAGGGACTTTCGCCCGAAGCGACTCGAGAGCGGATTCTGTCTGCGGTACGGGACTTCACCTACGGCAACAACGACTACGTCTTCATCGCCAACTACCAATCCCGCCTGATCTCCCATCCCGACCCCCAGCTCCACGGAGCGGACTTCTCCGAGAAGAAGGACACCCGAGGCAATCTGATCGTCCCGCCCATGGTGGAGGGCGCCCTGGACCACGGCGAGGGGTTCCACACCTACTGGTGGCGGCGACTGGAGGAAGAGGAGCCCTCGCAGAAGCTCTCCTACTACAAGCACCTCCCTGAGCGGGAATGGGTCATCGGCACCGGTGTCTACGTGGACGATGTGGAGGAGGAAATCCAGGCCCGCAAGCAGGCGATTATCGAACGCCTGCGGCATCACCTGAGCAACACGCGAATCGCCCAGACCGGTTACCTCTATATCTTCGACTCCGACCTGAACATGATCATCCATCCCAATTCCAACATCGAGGGGACCAACTTCAGCGACCTGGAAAACCCGGTCACGGGCAAGCCCATTGGACGGGAGCTGATCCGGGCGGCGAAGACCCAGGAGGGCAAGCTCGTGTACAAGTGGGACCGGCCCAGCGACCCGGGCAATTATGTGTACGACAAGATCGCCTGGGTTCGCTATCTGCCCGAGTTCGACTGGTACATCGCCTCCTCGGTCTACCTGAGCGAGTTTCGCAACACCGCCAACACGCTCACCGTTCGCATTCTCTCCGTCGCGGGGCTGGTCCTGGCAATCGCCGTTATCGCCGGCTTCCTTTTCCTTCGCCGCCTGACCGGGCCCATTACCCGCCTCGCCGAGACCGCCGCACAGGTCGGGCGGGGAGACCTCACCGCCAAGACGGACATCCGCCGTGATGACGAAATCGGAGTCCTTGCGGGGAGCTTCAATGCCATGGTGGATCGGCTCCGGGACCAGATCCAGAACATGGAGAGTCGGGTGGCGGAGCGCACAGAGGAGCTCAATCGGTCAGTGGAGAACCTGGAGCGGCGCAACCAGGAAAGCGTCGAGATCAACCGCATGGGTGAGCTCCTCCAGTCCTGCCACAACGAGGAGGAAGTATTCACCGTGGCTTCCCGAACCTGCCACGCCCTGTTCCCCGAGGATAGCGGACGCATGTACATGGTGGACGAGCATCAGGGTCTGACTCTGGTGGCCGAATGGGGAAACAAAACCCCAGTCCGCACCATGGACGAGAGCCACGCCTGCTGGGCTGTGCGGCGCGGCCTGCCCCACCAGGATCCGCCAGACTGCGAGGACAGCCTGTGCCCCCATTGCTGCGAGCCGGGGACAATCAGTCTGTGCATCCCTCTCCTGGCCGAAGGGGCTGTCACCGGAGTCATCAAGGTCAACACGGGCGCGGCGGAAGCGGACATGGATCAGGCAATAGCCGAACGCAAGCCCCTGCTCACCACCGTGGCCGAGCAGGTGGCCATGGCGGTGACCAATCTTCGCCTGCGGGAGCAGCTGCGCCAGCAGGCCATCAAGGATCCCCTGACGGGGCTGTACAACCGTCGGAGACTCGAGGAAACCCTGCAGGAGGAGCTGTCGCTCGCGGAACGCCACGGGGAGACAGTAGGGGTGATCATGCTCGACGTGGACCACTTCAAACAGCTCAACGACACCTACGGCCACGATACCGGGGATGCCGTCCTGCGCGAGCTGGGGTCTCTTCTGAATCGCAGCCTGCGCCGGGAGGACAGAGCTTTTCGCTACGGCGGGGAGGAGTTCACCCTGGTCATCCTCAAGACCGATGCGGAGAAACTGGGCAAATTGGCCGAGCTAATACGTGTCCGCGTGGAGGAGCAAGTGAACCTCGCCCTGTTCGCGGAAAACAACGGCAAGGTGACCGTTTCCCTCGGTGCCGCCCAATTCCCCGATCACGCCCTGGACCTCCACGGCCTGCTCCAGGCTGCGGACGAGGCCCTTTACCTGGCCAAGCAGCGCGGCCGAAACCGGGTGGCATTTGCCCCCAAGGCTGCCCCCGAGCAATAGATTGCCCGTAAACAACAAGCTTCTTGTCCCGCACCAAAAGCCTACACTTTGTGTTCACTCTGTACCAGGATGCAGCTGTGTGCGACATAGCTGAGTTTCGCTAACGCTCCACAAGCAAAAAAAGCCCTACAGACAGTTCTGTAGGGCTTCCAAAATCGACTCCACCACCAGCAGAGATCATTTTATAGAAAATTTTCTCAATAAAAATTGAGAAAATATGCATGCTTATCGCTCATAGATCTTGAAAGATGCTGGTTTTAGGTGTTTTTTCGGGGAGATGCTTCCAGAATTCTCCAGAAGCTGCTTTGCTTTCCTTTCCACATCATCCCTTTTGGTCTGGTAAGAAGTGAATAGCTCCTTGTAGACCTGATTGTTGTTCATGTCATAAATCCTGAGATCAAATCCTTTCATGACATCGTCCCTCCTTTATTATTTGTTATTCGTGTCCCCAGACGGTTGGGAATAATCCACCCACGAAATCTTGTCAACTCGTAAAACGCATCCTCCTGACAAAAAATTGCACACAAGATCTAGTTGTGTATAAACAACAACTTGCTTAGTTTTTAAACAGACCTTTGGTCTATATTATAGTAGGTTCATGATATATTCATAAGCATAGCTAATGTAGTAAAATTAACGATTTATCTTTTATCTGAAAATAAATAAATTTTTGATTGATAGAAAACAATCTATTCACATGTTTCCACTATGTATAAACTCTTTTATAAAATTTTCTTATTGTCTTTTTCGTGAGCTCTATTTCGGACCTCATTTTTGCAAACAATGTAAACACCAGAAACAAAAAATGCATTTTTCCTAGATGCTGCACTCATTCCTGATTTATTCGCAAATCCCAGATTGCGTGCAACTGAGGGCATGAAAACGACTCTTTGATCGGATCAACCCCGATGTCTGACAGCGCGTTTTTGTTCCTAATATGATCCGTGCTACCGGCTAAAAGGAAGAACAAGACAATTCACGGGCTGTTTGTGACTGTGCCATGTCAATGCGCACGGTGCTTGGCACATTCCAAAGGGAAGAAACCGGATCCGGAGATCGAAGGTCGGATTCAGTAATCCACCGAGCCACCGACTCACTGACTTACTGACTTACTGACTCACTGATTCACTGACTTACCGACACACCGACTCACCGGTTCGATCCATGGAGCAAAGCCCATATGCCTTGTTACTCTATCGGCAAAAAGAACGAATAGTTTAAGGAGCACCAGTATCGAGCACCGCGGCTGACATTTCCGGGCCAGCCGCGCCGGCGAGGTCGCCCTGCGGCCGGGCGAAGGCCCCGGAAGGAGCGTCATCCCGAATACACAGCAAGGGCTTTGTGTCTCCGCGAATCCGCTTGCCCAGTTAAACCGGGGCCCCCTTGGGGTGGTTCACTGAGGCGCCTCCGCGGTGCGCCCCCATGTGTCAGTGTGT
>CAYNCR010000022.1:7934-17587 GCA_964395575.1 uncultured Desulfohalobiaceae bacterium | reverse complement strand
TTTCTTCTCACCTTGTCTCAGCGCGAACATGCTTGGTCTCGGATGTGCTCCCCAAGGGATCAATCGTGAGAAGACGCTAGCCCGTCTTCCGGTATACTGTCGGCCTGTACTGCCGAAGCGGAAGCCCGGACCCGGACAGGGACTCCGAATGCCCGATAAAGAGAAAGCCCCCCCTGCGCAGGCAGTGGGTCAGCTTGGCCAGGATCCGCTCCTGCACCGGCTTTTCGAAATAGATGATCACGTTGCGGCAAAAGATGAGATCCATTCTCTCGGCCAGGGAAAAATCCTCCATCAGGTTGAGTTGGCTGAAGCCCGCCCTGGACCGCAGCTCGGGAACGATGCGCACCAGCTGCCTGCTCCGGTCCCTGCTGCGCATGAGATACTTCCGCTGCCACAATGGCGGCACCCTCTCCACGCGGTCCTCGGTATACACCGCCCGAGCCGCTGTCTGCAGAACCTCTTTGGAGATATCCGTACCCAGCATCTCGAAGTCCCAGCCGGGGCGGTTCGCCAGGCTGTCCTCCAGGACCATGCCCGCGGTATAGATTTCCTCTCCAGTGGAACAGCCCGCGCTCCACAGGGTGATCCGGCCCGAAGGGCTCGCCTCGGTCCAGCCGGGCAGGATCTCCTTGGCCAGGAGATCGAAATGCTCGCTCTCCCGGAAAAATTCGGTCTTGTTCGTGGTCACCGCGTCGATGAGATGGGGCAGCTCGGCCTCCATCCCCTCTGGGCTGAAGAGATATTCCCTGTACTTCTTGTAGCTGGACAGGCCCAGGCTGCGGAGCCGCTTGACCAGCCTGGACTCGAGCATGCCCTTTTTGTTCCGAGGCATGCGGATGCCCAGCCTGGACTGGATGAACTCCCCGAACCTCCTGAATTCCGCCTCGGACATCGGATTCGGCCGGGCCCAGGCCTGTGTCCCGGAGGCGCTCTTGTCTCTGTTCACCACAACCTCCTGTCCAGCTATCCGGCATGTTGTGACGTGTCATTTAGGGCTATTTGATCGCGCCAGGAAGATGTCCCAAGCAAGCGAGCCTCAATCAGCCGGAAAGGGCTGACTGAGGCTCACATCGTTCGTGCAGGCACTTATCCGATCACTTGTCCTTCCCCGTCAGGAGGAGGCCTCGGCCTCTGGCTGTGCGGACTCCTCCCTGCCGGAATCGATCTGGGTCAGCTCCTGCATGGAGAAGACCTGCTGGATGTCCAGCATGATCACGAAGTGCTCCTCCAGCTTGCCAATGCCCCGGATGAAGCGGGAAGCGATCTGGCCGCCCAGCTTGGGCGGATCCTCGATCTGCTCCGGAGGGATCTCCAGGACCTCCTCCACGCCGTCCACCAAGGCCCCGATGGTGGTGGTTTCTCCATCGATGTCCACCTCGGTGATCACGATGCTCGTGTCCACATTGGTCTCCGCCTCGGGCAAGCCGAACTTGCGCCGCAGATCCACCACCGGCAGGGCGTGCCCCCGCACGTTGATCACCCCGAGCATGAAGTGCGCCGCACGAGGCACCTTGGTGATGGGAGTATATTCCAACACTTCCTGGACGTTCTGGATGTTCAGCCCGTAGAGCTCCCGATCCAGATAGAAGGTCAGGTAGGTGTTGGTTTGAATATCGGCGTTTTCCGTCATTGACGCCTCTCCTCGATACATGTGTTGGCGGGGCAGCGGAATGTTTCCCTGCCCCGTAAAGGGCCTAATACCTCTCGAATTCCTGGTCCTCGGCATCCTCGCTGTTCATGTCCAGGGAGATCGCTTTTTCCGTTCCCTTGGACCGGGCCTTCCCCTTGCCAGTGACGGACCGGCCGGACTTGGCCTGACCGCTTCGCCCTGCGTCCCGCGTCTTTCGGGGCGCCTTCCCGGCTTGAGCTTGTTTTCTCCCCCGCTTGCCGGAGTCGGAATCCTCGACGGTAAAGTAGCTCATGGTCTCCTGCAGCTGCTGGGCCTGGCCGGAGAGCTCCTCCGCGCTGGAGGAGAGCTCCTCGGACGCGGAAGAGTTCTGCTGCACCACCTGGTCCAGCTGCTGGATGGCGTTGTTGATCTGCTCCGCTCCGGAGGTCTGCTCCTTGCACGCGGAGCTGATCTCCTGGACCAGGTCGGCGGTCTTCTGGATGTCCGGGACCATCTTGTCCAGCATCTGCCCGGCCTTTTCCGCCACATCCACGCTGCTGGAGGAGAGGTCGTTGATCTCCTTGGCGGCCTGGCCGCTCCGCTCGGCCAGCTTGCGCACCTCCGCGGCGACAACGGCGAATCCCTTGCCCGCGTCCCCGGCGCGAGCCGCCTCGATGGCCGCGTTCAGGGCGAGGAGATTGGTTTGACGGGAAATTTCCTCGATGATCCCGATCTTCTCCGCGATGTCCTTCATGGCCTTGACCGTGTCCTGGACCTGCTTGCCGCCCTCCTGGGCGTCCTGGGAGGCCTGCTGGGCGATCTTCTCCGTCTCAGCGGCGTTGTCCGCGTTCTGCTGGATATTGGAGCTCATCTGCTCCATGTTGGAGGAGACCTCCTCCAGATTGGAGGCCTGCTCCGTCGCGCCCTCGGACAGGCTCTGCGAGGAGGAGCTCATCTCCTCGCTGCCGGAGGCAACCTGGTCCGCAGCGCTCTGCACCTCCTCTACGATTCCGCGCAACTCAGTGGCCATCTTCTGCAGGGCCTCCATGAGCTCATCCTCTTGAGAGCGCTTTTCCACGCTCACCGTCAGATTGCCCTCGGCCATTTCCTGGGCCAGATCGGTAATGGTGTGCATGGCGTCGATCAGGGCGTTCAGATTGTTCTGGATCTCCTTGAAGTCCCCTTTGTACTCCTCGGTGATCTTTTCCGGCATGTCTCCCTTGCTGATGCGGTCAATGTACTCCGCGGCAACATTCAAGGGGTTGATCAATGCATCCAGGGTGTTGTTCACTCCCTGGACAATGCTCTGATAGTTGCCCTCGAACTTTTCCGCGTCTGCCCGCGCATCCAGCTGGCCATTCTGGGCGGATTGGGCCAGGTCGTTCACTTCGCGGGTAATATCCATTTCCTTGCTGATGTCGACAACGTATTCCAACCCGCCGACTATTTGTCCGTTTTTATCCTTAAGGGCAGTTCCGGTATAACGGATGGGCAGCTCTCCACCGGGAAGCCGGGCCACCGTATCCGCGGTGGTGGTCTGGTCCCTGCTCATGGCCTGTTTGATCTGGCAGTTCTCGGTTCGGCAGTGCTCCGTGTTGAACAGGTCATAGCATTTCCTGCCCACGCACTCCTGCGGAGATTTGCCCATTGCCCGGGCCCCGGCGGGATTCATGAAGTCCACGTTGAACTCACTGTCCACGGCCATGACCGGAGTGGGAATGCTGTTCAGGTACTCCACCTTGAGATTGGCGTCCTGCATCGCCTTCTTGGTCTCGGTCTGGTCCACAACGATCTCCAGGGCGCCGATCACCTCCCCGGAACGGTTCTTTACAGGAGAACCGGTATAGGAGATGTGCAACTCCTGCCCTCCAGGCCTGGCAACCGTCTCGCTGTTTTCGGTCTGCTGTTTTTGCATGGCGCGTCGGCAGGCACACTGCTCCGTCTGACAATCCTCGGTCCGGAACAGATCATAGCACTTCTGGTTCACCATCTGCTCTTGGACGCCGCCTAGCGCCCCGGCTCCGGCCTGATTCATGAAGCGCACAGTGAAATCCTTGTCAATGAGGACCACCGGCGCAGGAATCTGATCCACGTGATCGACCAAGGCCCCGCAGGCCTGGTTCATGCCTTCCAGGATGCGAGCGAAGTCCCCGGAAAACTCCTCCGATCGACCTTTCTCCCGCAAATGGCCCTCCACAGCGGCATCGGTCATCCTATCCGCTTCAAACACCAGACCGCTGATGGCGTCGATGCACTGGTTGAAGTTGTTCTTGATCTCGATGAAGTCGCCCTTGTATTCCTCGCTGATCTTTTCCGGGATGTCCCCCTTGCTGATACGGTCGATGTACTCCGCCGCCACGTTCAGGGGACCGATAACCGCATCCAGCGTATCGTTAATGCCCTGCACGATCCTGGAATAGTCTCCGCCGAACTGAGATGGATCTCCCCGCACGTCGAGCTGACCTTCCACCGCAGCATCGATGAGCTTGCCGGCCTCGGACACCAGTCCACTCACCGCATCGATACACTGGTTTAGATTATTCTTGATCTCGCTGAAATCGCCCTTGTATTCCTCCTCGATCTTCTCCGGAATGTCCCCCTTGCTGATACGATCGATGTACTCCGCCGCCACGTTCAGGGGACCGATAACCGCATCCAGCGTATCGTTGACTCCTTGTACTATCTGCCTGTAGTTCCCCTCAAAACGGCTTGGATCGGCTCTGGTGTCCAGCTGCCCATTCACAGCGGCCCGAGAGAGCTCATTGACCTGCTGTGTAATCTCGGCTTCCCTGGTGATGTCCAACACGTACTCCAACACTCCGACGATGTTCCCTTCCTCATCCTTGATCGGCGTGCCGGTGTAGCGGATAGGAGTCTCCCCTGAGGGCAGCTTGGCCACGGTGTCCGCGGTAAAAACCCCGTTCTCCCGCATAGCTTTCACGCACTGGCAATTCTCCGTATTGCAGTGCTCCGTGTTGAACAGGTGATAACACTTCTTCCCCAGGATGGATTCCTGGGGCTGGCCCATAACGCCGGCACCGGCCTCATTGATGTAGGTTATGTTCAAGTCCGTGTCCATGGCCACAACCGGTGTGGGCACGATGTCCAGCATGGCTTCCTTGGCCCGGCAACGGGCCAGCTCCTGTTCCAAAGCCTGCTTGTCCCAGTCCGCCCCGGATTTCCCCGGAGTCCCTTGCCGATCTCCTTCTTCCGGATCGGTGTCCGAGGACTGAAAAATGTCCTTCTTGTCCGTCATAATCCCTACTCCTGTTTCCTGATTGACCTTACTTATTCTTTGTCGGCATACGCTGCCTGACTTCCTTGATAATGCTTTTGTAGGCCCTGGCCCCCTTGCAGGCCGGAGCGTAATCCAAAATGCTTCGGCCCGCTCCCGGCGCCTCGAACAGGCGGACGTCCTGGGGCACGGATGCCTCCAGCACGGACTCCCCGTATTCGTCGCGGATCATGCGGCAGTTCTGCCTGGCTGCCTTGGAGCTGGGATGGACCATGGTCAGCAGGATCCCCAGCAGGCTGGGAGCGCTTCGCATCCCAGACCTGAGCCGCTCCAGACTCTCCATGAGGCTGTTCAGCCCTTCCAGGCTCACGTATTCCGGCTTGACCGGAATGAGATAGGCCTCCGCAGCCAGAAGCGCGTTGATGGAGAGCAGGGACAGGGACGGAGGACAGTCCAGCAGGATCCAGTCATAACCCTGCCGAACGCGGTCCAGCTGCAGGGCCAGCCGCCGCTCCCTGCCGGAGACGTCCGCCAGCCGTATGTCCGCGTTGGCCAGGTCCAGGTTCCCCGGGACCAGATCGAGCCCGGTCGCCACTTCCGGCCGCACCACCTCTTCCAGCGGCAGGCCCTCCAGCAGGGCCTCCTCCGTGGAGGGCCGCAGGTCCTCCCGGGCCAGCCCCAGGCTCAGGGAGGCCGAGGCCTGGCTGTCCAGGTCCACCAGCAGGGTCCGCTCTCCCTCCGCTGCCAGGCCCGCGGCCAGGTTCAGGCTGCTCGTGGTCTTGCCCGTTCCGCCCTTGTTGTTGATCACCGCAATGACCATTATCGCTCCCGTTGTTTGCGCTCTTTTCGCTCCGGAGATCCGGGGGTCAGCTCGTCTGGGCCTTGAGGTATTCCCCGCCGTGGCCCGGATAGACCGTATCAACCGCGCAATGGCTCAGTCTGCTCGACATCTCCCCGCAGTCGCAGCTCCGGATCGAACCACCCAGATGCTGCTCCACCGGGGTATCCCCGCTGAAGAGCACGCCGCTGCCGGGATGGTACAGGCAGATGGAGTCCTGGCTGTGGCAGGGCACGTGAAGCACCTCGAACCAGCCGTCCCCCAGCAGCAGCCGGTCCCCCTCCGCCAGCACCTGATCAACCCCTGCCAGATGCGGGGAGAAGGCATACACCATGGGGCGGTATCGCTGCCGGAGCCGCTCCAGCAAGCCCACGTGGTCGTAATGGCAGTGGGTCAGCACCACCTGCTCCACCCTGGGCTTGCCAACACCCGTAGCGGCCTGCTCCAGATTGTCCAGGACAACCGGATCCCGTCCGGTATCCACCAGAGTGTTTTTGTCTGCCAGAGCGTTCCAGTCCCCGCGGACCAGGTAGGCATTGCTCGTGTACACGGAATTGCCCAGAGCCATATTCGTGATCCGCATGCGCTCACGCCCTCTTGGCAAAGATCTGGGCGTTGGAGGCCAGGGGCCGGAACAGATGCTCCGCTTCCTGAGGTATCTTCTGGGTCTGTTCCGTGGCTAGAAAGCCCGGGTCCTCCAGCACCGAATGAAACATATGCAGCACCTGGATGCGCTGCTCCTGCCGGAAGTGGAGCAGGACGTTCTTGCACAGCACCACGTGTACGCGCTCCCGTACCGGCACCAGGCTGAGCAGGTCGTGCTTTTGAAACCGCACCGCCCGCCGTATTTCCGGCACGATGCGGTAGTACCCCGTGGAATCCTCGGCCTGGAAGTATTTGCCCAGGATGTCCTCGGGCACGCTCCGCAGGCGCTCCTTGTGATAGACCCCCTGCTCGATGGTGTCCCCGAAGAGGTTGTTGGAGTCGATGTCCGTGGCCTCGATCACCACGTTGCGGAAGAGATGGCTCCCCATGTTCTCCCGCAGCATCATGGCCAGGGAATACGGCTCCGGGCCCATGGCGCAGCCCGCGTCCCAGATGCGGATGAAGCGGCTCCCCCGCAATGCGGGAAGCGCCTCGTCCCGGATGGCCTCCAGGATCTTCCGGTCCCGGAAAAAGAAGGTGAAGGCCACGTCCTACTCCAGTGCTTCGGCTTCCGCCCTGGCCACGTCCCGGACCAGTGGATCCACGTCGATGATCAGGGCGATGCCCCCGTCGCCCTTGATGGTGGCCCCGGAGATGCCCCGCACGTCCCGGTAGACCCGACCCAGGTTCTTGATCACCGTCTGCTGCTGCCCGATCACCTCGTCCACGGCAAGGCCCACGGTGGCCTCCCGGCTGGCCACCATGACCACCTGCTCGATATCCGGGGTGCTCCCGTCCACGTGGAAGAGCTCCCGCAGGCGGATATAGGGCACAAGGGACTCCCGCAGAGGGATGAGCCGCCCCGCCCGGGCCTTGTTCTTCTCCTCCGAGGTGAGCTCCACGCACTCGTTCACCGCGCTCAGGGGCACGATGTAGTATTCCTCTCCAACTCGGACCTGGAGCCCGTCGATAATAGCCAGAGTCAAGGGAAGGCATACCGTTATCGTGGACCCGCGTTCCGGCTCGCTGGTCACCTCAATGCTTCCCCGCAGGGCCTCGATGTTCTTCTTGACCACGTCCATGCCCACACCCCGGCCGGAAATGTCCGTAATCTCCTCTGCGGTGGAGAACCCCGGCTCGAAGATCAGGCTCAGGATCTGCTTCTCCGAAAGGTCGGTGGATTCAGGGATCAGGCCATTCCGCACCGCCTTGGCCCGTATGGCCTCCGCATTCATGCCCCGGCCGTCGTCGGAGATGCTGATGATCACGTTGCCCCCGGCCTGCTCCGCGGCCAGGGTTACCGTTCCCTGCTTGGGCTTGCCGGCGCTAAGCCGCTCCTCCGGCTCCTCGATCCCGTGGTCGATGCTGTTGCGCAGAAGATGGACCAGGGGATCATTGAGCTGCTCGATCACGGTCTTGTCCAGCTCCGTTTCCGCCCCCTGGGTGACCATGTGGATGTCCTTGCCCTTCTGGGCGGAGAGATCGCGCACGACGCGACGGTAGGTGCCGAAGCTGGAGCCGATGGGGGTCATGCGCAGGCCCAGGGCATTGTCCCGAAGCTCGTCGGAAAGGCGCTCCAGCTCCTCGGAGATGGAGGTCAGGGTGGGATCGTCCTTTTCCGCGGCCACCTGAGCCAGCCGGGTCTGGCCGATAACCAGCTCCCCCACCAGGTTCACCAGGCGGTCCAGCTTGCCCGCGGGAACCCGGATACTGGATTCGGTCTCCGATTCCTTCTTCGGTCTAGCGGTCTGCTGAACGGCTTGCTGCTCCGCCAGGGCGGACTGCACCTGCTCCGGGCTGGCCATGCCGATCTCGACGAGGATTTCGCCCAGCTTCTTCTGCGACTCCAGGGCCCGCTGCAGATCCTGCTGACTCACATCGCCACGCTCCAGCAAAATCTCGCCCAGCTTTTTGGACGGCTCTTCCTCGTCCTCGCTGACTTTCCCCTGGTCGATGGCCTCTATGGAGAGCTCGCTCTCGTCCTCCACAAAGATGAACACGTCCCGAATGGCCTCCTCCCCCTGGTCCGTGGTCAGGATCACGTCCCACCAGACAAAGCAGGCCTCGGAGTCCAGATCCTCGAGCCAAGGGACATGCTCGGTATGAGCGATGACGTAGGTGTCCCCCAGCTCCGCGAGCTCCCGCACCAGGCTCAAGGGATCCGTGCCCGTGGCAAAGATATTGCTTGGCGGCTTGAACCGGATGCGGTAGACGTGACGGCCTGTGTCCGGGGTTTGTTCCTCACTCGCGTCCTTGTCCTCGGAAGATCCAGCGGACGTACCCGCTCCCTTGTCCGCGAGCAAGGTCTCCAGCCTGCTGCGCACATTCTGGGCTTGTGAGGGATCCACCTCCTCCGGGCTGTAGAGAAGGGCGTGGATGTGGTCCTTGCCCCGCAGGGCCGCGTCCAGAAGGGTCTTATCCGCCTCGAGCTCGCCATTGCGAACCCGGTCGAAGGCGGTCTCCAGCTCGTGGGCCAGATCCCCCACCTCCTGGAAGCCGAACATGATCCCCGAACCCTTGAGGGTGTGCAGGGCCCGGAAAACACGGTGCACCAGATCCGGATCCCCGGGGTTCTGCTCCAGCTCCAGGAGGGCCTCCTCCAGCTCGGGCAGGAGCTCCTTGGCCTCGTTGTAGAAGGCCTGCTGCATCTGCTCCATATCGGTCATAGCCACCTCGCGTTCGTTATCCAGGACGCTCTTCAGGATTCTAATAGTTGTTACTTCAAAAGCTTCTGCACCACTCCCAGGATCTGGGCCGGTTTGAAGGGCTTGACGATCCATCCCGTGGCCCCGGCCTGCTTGCCCTCCTTCTTCTTCTCCTCCTGGGACTCCGTGGTGAGCATGACAATGGGCAGGAACTTGAACTCCGCCTTGCCCCGGATATTTTTGATCAGCTCGATCCCATCCATATTGGGCATGTTCAGGTCGGTAATGATCATGCCCACGGAGCTGTCCAGCTTGCCCAGGGCGTCCTGTCCGTCCTTGGCCTCGACCACCTCGTACCCCGCGTCCTGGAGGCTAAAGCTCACCATCTGCCTGGCGCTGGCCGAGTCGTCCACGGTCATGATGGTTTTACCCATGTGCGGAACCTCCTTGAAAGGGGCACTTATCTCGTCGAAAATGGCAGCTACTGCCGAAACCTCCATTGTGTACTACATGCTGCACAGCCTCTGCAGGGCAAGCGCTCAAAACCATCTTCTTGCCCTTCCGGAAAAAGCTCCGATGCGCGGAGCAGATGATCTGCTGCAGGGAAACGTCCGCCCGCGTCACTCCGGAGAGATCCAGATCCACGCGGTCCGCGTCCTCCTCCAGAACAGCCCGGAGCTG
>CAYNCR010000022.1:0-7834 GCA_964395575.1 uncultured Desulfohalobiaceae bacterium | reverse complement strand
ACTCTCAGAAAAGCTCTACATTGTCCCCCAGCTCGTCCTCATCCTGCTCCGTTTCCGTTTCTGCCTCAGCCTCCTCGGCTCCAGTTGTCTCCTCCTGCTCCGACTCCTGTCCCGCGAAGGCCATATGCACCATCCGCTCCGATTCCATGGTGTAGCGCTGCAGAATCTCCTGCAGGCGCTGAGACCTGGAGGTCTGATCCGTATCCTCGACGGAAGCCTGCTCCCTGCTTGCCTCGCGGACTGCGTGCAAAGCCTGTTGCGCGGATTTCAGCTCCGACTCCACCTGTCGCTCCAAGTCCGCTCCCGCATCCGTCGCCTCGATCGCCGAGGCAAGGTCCGCGCTTTCCCGGTGCAGCCAATCCATTCCCGAAGCCATTTCCTCGTCCTTGCCCTGGAGGGTCTGGACCTGTCGCTCCAATTCCTCGATAATGCGTTCCTGCCTCTGCGATAGCCCACTGGCGCGATCCGCCTCGGAGCGAAGGCTGTCCGAATGCTCCACAAGACGCTTGAGGCGGTCTCCAACTCGTTGAGTGAGCTCCCCCACTTCGGAGGAGAGGGTGCGCACCTCTTCGGCCATGACGCCCATGGACCGCCCCTGTTCCCCGGTGTGGGCCGCCTGGATACTCGCATTCAGCGAAATGATCTTGATTTCCTCGCTGATGCCCTCCACTTGATCCACACAGCTCTCCATGCCCTGAACCTCGCCAGCGGTGGTATCCATGTCCTTCTTGACCTCGCTCCAGGAGGCAAGGGCCTCGCGCATGGGCTCCATCAAGAGATCCACCCGTTCCCGAATGCGCTGCAACGCCGACGTCCCGCCACTGCCGCTCTCCTGTAACAGGGTGGAAATGTCCGTCTCCAGGGACCTGATCCGCTCCGCAATATGAGCGAGATTCTCCCGGATGCGGCTCATTGCCCGGGAAAACTCCTGCTGGGCGGACTCCAGCTGCCGCTCCTGCAGGGAGCAGACGTCCACCAGCCAGCCCAGCACTTCCTCCGGACCAGCGGAGTCCTCTCCCAGCATGGCGGCCACCTCGGAGAGCACCTGGGTCACGTGTTCCACCTGTTGGCGGGTAATATCGTGGAACTGGAGCGAGGAGACCACCTCCTGCACCCCGGAGGCGATAGAGCTGGTTCGCTCGTCCAGCCTATCGGATATCTCACTGCCTCGTTCCTGGACGGTCACGAACTCTCCGCACGCCTCCTCAATCCCTTGCAGCATCCCCTCGGTCCGTTCCGTGCCCGTGTTGGTCATCCGGGTCTTCGCGCTTCGGACAATCTCCAGGGTCTGGCTTGTCCGCTTGCCGATATCCGCGACATGAGACTGCGTTGTCTGGGCCAGATCCTCCACCTGCCCTGCCAGATTGAGAAATCCGCTCCCCTGGCTCCCCATTCGCGCGCTCTCAATGCGGGTATACAAGGACAGCATATGGAGCTGCTTAATCCTCGGGCTAAACTCCTCCATATCGCTGCGGAGCGCACGAGTCTCTTCAATCAGCCCGTGCAGGGCCCTCCACAAACTGCGATTGAGCTCCTCCTCTTCGTCCCAGAGCGCGCGAAGCTCCTGCTGGCTCCTCTCCAGCTCCTGCATGGCCTGGCGCATGTCCTCGCCGGAAACGGTGCGTGTCAAAGATTCGGCCCTGCCGGAAAGCTCGCGGGACCTGGAGGAGAAATCCCGAAGGCTCTCCCCGATTTCCAGAAAGACGGGCTCCTTGTCGGCAATGCAATCGTTGAGAGACCGAGACGTCTCTTCAAGGCGCACCCGGAGGTCGGAAGCACTTGTCGGACGCGGCCCGAATCCCGGAGCCCGAAGTCC
The DNA here is from genome assembly GCA_964395575.1 of uncultured Desulfohalobiaceae bacterium. GTDB lineage: Bacteria > Desulfobacterota > Desulfovibrionia > Desulfovibrionales > Desulfothermaceae > JAIPDU01. The sequence continues at coordinate 6,018 of CAYNCR010000022.1, read as the reverse complement.
TTGAGCGGGACGCCTATTCCGGAGCAAACGGCCGCCCCAATTTCCTATGCCTTCGCGAACAGACCCTTTGACCACGGACCAGAGCTGAGCAGGGTGAAAACCTGGAAACCTGATGGAAACACTGTGAGCAGTGCCACGCACATAAGCGAGCCCTTGCCCAATTCGTTGGCGCATGTCCGGCTCCAATTTATCCGTTCCAAAACCTTGCATGCATTTTTGATTTCTCCTCCCCACTTAACGACTCATTCAAGGAAACGCTTTAATGATTTTCTGCTGTCACATCACAAAAACAACCAGGGATTCCTGGAATCATCCATCTTCAGCCCGGCGTATTCATCCAATCTGAACAAGGGGTTATCGCATCTGATCGCCAGGCCGTTTCCACTCCCAACCCCGGTTTCGAGGTCAATTTTTTGTCTTTTGTGCGTCAAAAAATCCTTCTTTTTCCCCTGTTTCCCCAAGCCCAATCCACAGAATTCTCACCAGATTTTCCCTCTCTCTCGACCTTGACCCCCTTCCGCTGAAAGAAATCTTCCCCGGCATACCTTCCCTGAATCCGCAATGGACGGACAAAGAGAAAAAGTATTTCCGAACAGAGATCTGCAGAGAATCATCGAATGAATACCCCCCTCATACCAAGGCCAAAGCGACCACAACCAAGTATGAAAATGCGAGGCGAGTCAGGGAGTTCGCTGACAAGCCTCGCCGTATTTCAGAAGAATTCAAAGTGTTGGACCCAACTTCATACAACTAGCAACAATTATTCCATGTCTTTTGTTGCTCGCTCCTCCAAAAAAACAAGGCACGGGAATTGCTTGCAGGCTTTTGTTTCGAAGTGATTCCTGCGAGCACATACTCACGACTGACCACTAAACATTTGTGCCAGTTTCACCGACAACGCCAAAAACTAACCGCGAGAGAAAACCGTCCTATGAACACAGAGGAAACATCAGGCGTGGAGTTCGAGGCCCTGTTGCAGCGCGCCGCGGAAAAGACGGTCATGGCCGATCCCGGGGATCCCTCCTCATTGAGCGATCTCGCCAACGACCTGGACAAGCTCGCCAATGCCCTGTCCGGGACGCGGCCGCGCTTCAGCCGAGCAGCGGAAGCAGCCGGGGAAACAGCGCAAAGGATCGCCAACGGCGAGTGTGAGGACGCGCAGCAGGATTTCGGCATAGTGGACGAGACCCTGGCCGCACTGCAGGCCCTGCTGCTCCACGGACGCGGCGAGGACGAGGTGGATTTTCCCCTCGGCCTGGGGCTGGAACAGGAAGACCGCGGCGCTGCGGAAGAGCCCTCCGGCCAGGAAACCCTCGCCCCGGAAGAAGACCCGGACATGATGCAGGCCTTTGTGGCGCAGCAGGATTCGGTCCTCCCGGATATCGAGGAGAACATCCTCGCCTATGAGAAGGATGGCCAGGAGGAGGCCCTGGAGGAGCTGCGGCGCCTGGTGCACACGGTCAAGGGCGAGGCCGGGGCTCTGGGGCTGAGTCAGATCGCGGATGCCTGCCATATCACGGAGGACGCCATCCAGGCTCGGGAAGGCGGACCTTCCGCCCAGGCTTTGCTCGAGTTCAAGGACTGGTTCGAACAAGCTGTGGAAGCCCTGCGACAGGGAGAGGAAATCCCCTCTTTCGAGGAAACGGAGCGGAAAATGCGGGAAAGCGCCGATTTCGAGCACGAGCGTGCGGAACCAGATTCCGGGGACAGCACTCCACGGAAGCCTGAAGGGGATCAGGATACTGAACAGGCGGAAGGTCTGGAGGAATACGAGCCCGTTCCCATCGAGGATCCGGAGCTGGCCGGTGACTTCGTTTCCGAGGCCCAGGAGCACTTCGACATCGTGGACGAGAACCTCATCACCCTGGAAAGCGAACCAGGGGATGACAACGCGCTCGCCGCGGTGTTCCGCGCCTTTCACACCATCAAGGGCACCTGTAATTTCCTGGGTATCACTCCAGTGGGGGAGCTGGCCCATAAGGCGGAGAACGTCCTGGATGGCCTGCGCAAGGGTGAGCTGGAGTTCAAGGGGCAGGTGGTCGAGGCGGTATTCAATGCCCAGGACATGCTCAAGAAATTGATTTCCGGGCTGTCCGAGGCGGTTTCCCAGAACACGGACTTCGCCCCGGACAAGGAAATGGCCCTTGTGGACCGACACCTCCAGAAAATCCTGGACGGAGAGGTGGATACTTCACCCGCCTCGGGGGAGGCTCCCCCAGCGGAACAGAACGGGGAAAAGAAGGAACCCTCGGAGGAGGCCCCAACTGCCCCACAGGAGACTCCTTCAGCAGCCTCCCCCCCTGATGAGCCGGCCAACGAATCAGCCCAGCCGCAGCAGAAGGCAGCCTCCGGCGGCGCCTCCCAGGGCGGGACAGAGATCAAGCAGAGCATGAAGATCGACGCGGACAAGATCGATCATTTGCTGGACACCATCGGCGAATTGGTCATCGTGGAATCCATGGTCAGCCAGAACCCGGAGCTGCAGCAGATCAAGTCCTCCACCCTGGATCGCCATCTGGGCCAGCTGAACAAGATCTCCCGCAGCCTTCAGGACATGGGCATGTCCATGCGCATGATCCCCATAGACGCCACCTTCCGCAAGATGGGGCGGCTGGTGCGGGACCTGTCCAAAAAGTCCGGAAAGAAGGTGGAGCTCTCCCTGCTGGGTAAGGAGACCGAGCTGGACAAGGCCATGGTGGAGAAGCTGGGCGACCCCCTGGTGCACATGGTGCGCAACGCCGTGGACCACGGTATCGAGGACTCGCCGGAAGAGCGCCGCGCAGCGGGCAAGCCCGAACAGGGCCATGTCACCCTGAATGCCTATCAGGAAGGGGGGAGCATCCACATTGCCATCAGCGACGACGGGAAGGGCCTGGACCGCGAAAAAATCGCCAACAAGGCCATCGAGCGGGACATCATTCGCAGCGCGGAGGACTTGAGCGACGAAGAGGTCCACGCCCTCATCTTTGAGCCGGGATTCTCCACCTCGGGCCAGATCACCGACGTCTCCGGCAGGGGTGTGGGCATGGATGTGGTCAAGAACGCCATCGAGGGCATGCGCGGCAACATCCGGATCAATTCCGTTCCCGGCAAGGGCAGCACCTTCACCCTGGTCCTGCCCCTGACCATGGCCATCATCGAGGGCATGGTGGTCCGGGTGGGCCAGGAGCGCTACATCCTCCCCCTTCTCTCCATCATCGAGTCCTTCCGCCCCTCGCGGGAGGACATTTCCACAGTCACCCGCAAGGGAGAGACCGTGCCCTTTCGGGGCCATTTGTTGTCCCTCTTTCGACTGGGACGGCTCTTCAACGTTGAGGACGCCGAAACCGATCCCGTCAACGCCATTCTGGTGGTCATCGAGCACTCCGGCAGGCAGCTGGCCCTGATGGTGGACGAGCTCATGGGCCAGAACCAGACCGTGATCAAGAACCTGGGCGAGGCCATGGGCAATGTCGAGGGCATTGCCGGGGCCAGCATCATGCCCGACGGCTCGCCGGGCCTGATCCTGGACGTGAACGGGATCATCAAGATGGCGACAAGGGGCTGAGAGGTAGTTGAAAGTGAAAAGTGAAAAGTTGAAAGTATCCTATTCGAGAAATCTTATATATTCCAGCTTGGATCTTTGAGCTATGCATTCTTTCACTCAACACTCAACCATACCATCCTATCTCCTTTCATTACTGATAACTGATAACCGATAACCGATAACTGATAACTGGAACTCTATAAGGAGCCTTATCTATGACCAAAGCCACGGATACGGCGCAGGAAGCTCAACAGGGCATGGCCGAGCTTGCCGGGAAATATCTCACCTTTGAGCTCGGGGATGAATCCTACGGACTGGAGATCCTCAAGGTCCAGGAAATCATCAAGATGCAGGAAATCACCAAGGTCCCCAGAACCCCTGAGCATGTCAAGGGGGTTATCAATTTGCGGGGCAAGGTCATGCCCGTGATCGACCTGAGGAAAACCTTTGAGATGGAAGAAGTGGAGGCGTCCCGAGATACCTGCATCATCGTGGTCCAGGTACAGCGGGGCGAGACCTCGGTCATACTGGGGGTCATCGTGGACAAGGTCTCCGAGGTTCTGGAGATCGGCGCGGAGGAGATCGAGCCCGCACCCTCCTTCGGGACCCAGGTGGAGACCCACTTCATCCTGGGCATGGCCAAGACCAAGGACTCGGTCAAGATCCTCCTGGATATCGACAAGGTCATCAGCGAAGGGGAAATGGAATCCCTGGCCCAGACGGCAGGTTAAGAAGACCCCTGCTCCGTGACGGCCGTGGGGTCATCTCTCCATCCCTTAGGCACGGGATGCTCACAAGCCGGGAACGAGGAAATGAACGCTCCATGCCTCGCATCCAGCGGCAACACCGCCATACAACGCATCAAGATACTTTCCGAGGAACCCACTGATGAAAAAGAACATGTCCCTCAAATTCAAGCTCATCGGCCTGACCTTCTCCCTGGTCCTGGTACCGGTGGTGATTGGAAGCGGCCTCTTTCTGTACAACCTGGACTATTTCAAGAACATGGCCCTGTCCAGCGCAAAGGACGGCATCGTCCACGAGGCCGAGGGCTCGCTGACCAATCGCGCCGCGGCAGCCAGGGAGGAAGTGCGGGGCTTTCTCCGAAGCGGCAGACAGAGCGTCCGCTCCCTGGCAAATTCGGTCAACCTCTCCAGATACCTGCTCTCCGAGGCCGGAAAGAATGAGCAGCTGAACCAGTTCGCCCGCAAGGAGGTCCGCCGCATCGTCAACGGCCTGGTGAGCAGCAGCAAGGCGCAAACGGATCTTCTGGAGCGCATGGGGAGCTCCTTTTCCCAGATGTACGCCCAGCAGGCGATCCAGGACAGGATGGCCGAGATTTCCATCGGCGAGGACGGATACGTCTTTGTGATGAATCCCGAGGGCAAGCTCATGGATCATCCGGACAACAGCCTGGTGGGCAAGAACGTGGTCAGCGACCTGGATCTGACCACATTCCAGCAGATCCTGGATTCCCCCTCCCCGGACGGGGTCAGCTTCCTGAACTACACTTTTCAGGGCAGGAAAAAATTTGTCGGCTACCGCTATTATCCGGAGTGGGACTGGATCATCTGCGGCAGCGGCTACTGGGACGACCTGACCAGCCAGGCCACGGCCTTCTCCAGGGACAAGTATAAACAGGAGCTCAAGAGCGTCATGAGCTCCACCACCATCCAAGTGGACGGCAAACAGGAGAAGGTCCTCTCCCACATCCGCTACCTGGATCAGAAGGGCCAGGAGCAGTTCAAGCTGGCCCACGGCAGCTTCGAGGACACCCTGCGGGACCAGTCCGGGAGCGACTGGTTCAAGAAGGCAAGCGAGCTGGACCAGGGCGAGGTCTACAATGCCGGGGTTCTGGAGAACGAGGACGGGGATGTGGAAATGCTCCTGGCCAGCCCGGTTTACGTGGATGGCACCTTCAAGGGGGTTGTTGCGGCGAATCTGCACTGGTCCCTGGCCTGGTCCCTGCTCTCCGACTACACCTTCGGGGATTCAGGGTATGTCTATATCCTGAACAATAAAGGCCTCATCGTCAGCCACCCGGAAAACGACTACACGGACCGCGTGGACGCCTCAGACGACCAATTCGGCAAGCTTGGGGAGATCGTCTCCAACAAGATGCTGACCGGAGAAACCGGCACCACGAGCTACACCTTCCGGGGCACGGACAAGCACATGGCGTTTATGCCCCTGCAGGTCGGGGATATGACCTATCCCATGGCCGCAACGGTTTCCGCGAGCCAGTTCCTGCAACCGGTGAAACAACTGCGGGAGCGGGCCAACGCCATATTCTCCAACCAGGTGAGCTTTCTGCTGCTCGGCTCCGGCTCGTTCCTCGTGCTCGCACTCTTGGTCGGATACTTCCTCAGCCGGCGCATCAGCAACCAGATCAGCCGGATCATCGACAACCTGCGGAGCAGCGCCCATCAGGTGAACTCCGCCTCGGACCAGCTCTCCTCCTCCAGCCAGAAGCTGGCCGAGGGCTCCAGCGA
>CAYNCR010000021.1:0-17896 GCA_964395575.1 uncultured Desulfohalobiaceae bacterium | reverse complement strand
TCCGTCATTGCAGCAACATCCTCACCTGGGAAGAATCGTAGCGGAAGACGGGGCCTCGGCCGCCCCATGCAAGCTGCAGAGGGTCGAACAGGCTGTCTTCGGGGGAGTCTCAGGCCATTTGCCCCGACCCTTGCACAGGAGATGCCGAGAGTGCTCTGGCTTCTGATTGAGAAAGCCCGGTTCATCCAGGGTACGCCGCAACCATTTTACTCAACAGAAGAACACTCTATTTTCTAGGTTGACCAAAAACACAGACAGCGTCAACTCGCTATCACGGCTCTATAAACCATTAGGGGGCTTTCCAGTGCCCACGCGGACGGAGTGGATTCCAAGGTGCTCGCACCCCTGGAACAGCATGGGCAACGCATGACCAGACAGCTCAAGTTGTGGGTCCGAGACAAAGCGATCATGGAGGGAGAGGTTTTGCAGGCTATGCCAAGGGTGGGCGCATTCCAAAAAAAGCGGCTATCCGAGGTTGACCACTTGGCTTTTCTGCGAGATAATAAAAAATAACTGTGAGTAAAAGTTTACGCTGCTTCACCCGCTTGCCGACTATTCAGCTTGTTCCCATCTGATCTCCAGCCGTTCGCGCACCTTTTCCACTTGCTCCCTGCTTCTCATGGCCGAAGTTATTCCGGGTTCTTGCAAAAAAGAGGAGCATCTTCCGTATTTGAACCCAAAGCCGCCAATAATCACTATGAGAAAAAGGGGAAGACCATAAACCGCAAAACCAATGCAAGGAATCTTGTATGAACGCTTACGTTGATTTCCGGCCTGAGGAACAGCGGAAATTTCCCCGCAAGAATGCCACAGGGGTCATTACCATCTCTCCGAGAAACGGGTCGCGTGCCTATGCGGGCAAGATGTTCAACTTCAGCGAAGGGGGGATGGGGTTAGCCACTGATGTGCCGCTGAACATCATGACCCAAGTGAACATCGAGGTGGCCCAGTCCTCGGAGCTGCCCCAGTCCAAGCGATTCAAGGGGCGGGTGGTTTGGAGCCGCAATATCCACGATCTGGACTCCGGAACCTATCGCTACGGCATCAAGTTTGTCCAACCCGCCTGAGAAGTGCCACACCCGGAAGGGTTTGCAGAGGGCCCCCTTATAGGGAGGCTACAGTCTGCTGGCGACCTTGCAGGCCTTGCAGGCTCCTGAGCGAACACGTGCGGCATCCGTGAGGGAGAGAACCCCGGCCAGATTATCCAAACGCGTATCGTAGACGAAGATGCGCTGCACATCCGCATAGATCATGGTTCGCAGAATGGCGGTCAGACTGTCTGTCTTCTCGCAGGCCAGAACCGGAGCGGACATGACCCTTTCCACGCTGACCCCCTGATCCACTCCGTGCCTATAGGCCACAACCGCATCGGACATGGACAGAACGCCCACAGGCTTTTGCCCCGAGTCGTCGAATACGGCCAAGGCCCCGATCCTGCCCTCGAGCAGCGTTTCCAGTGCGTGCTGGAGCACATCCGAGGCAGAGCAGCCCATGACACCCGGATGCATGACATCCTCGGCGGTGAGCCAGCCGCCGGCCTCGGGCCTTAGCTTGCCCGAGCTGTAGAGATTGCGCCGGCACTGAATGCAGAAGTGGTACATGGCTCCTACGATATCCGCATATCCCACCACTCCTGTAATGCCTTCCCCGTCGTGCACGTAAACGCGTCGTATGCCGCGATCCAGCATTGTAGCCAGCGCGGTCTCCAGCCTGTCCCCCGGGTGGCAACAGAGGGGCTCGCCCCCGGCAATCTCTCCCAAACGGGTGTCCAGCTCCACTCCTACATAGTACATGCCCGCCACATCGGTCTTGGACACCACGCCAAGGCATGCTCCGCCCTCTTCTTGCACCAGTACCGCCCCGGTTTTGTACTTGATCATGCGCGCAATGCAGCGGGCGATGCTCTCTTCGGGATCGCAGCGCACGACTTGTCTCCGCATCGCCTCGGCGAGGGTGACGGAGCTGAGAACATTCCCGTTGCTTGCGGTCATGGCCTGTCCTTTTTTGAGTGGCCCGGCTTGCCGGCGCAGAGACACGTCTAGAGAAATCGCTGCAACACGTGGTAGAAGACATCGGAGATGTAAACCACGCCCAGGATGCGCTCTTCCCGGACGACCGGAATCCTGCGGACATGCTTCTTGATCATGATGTCGATGATGCGCAGGATGTGCGTTTCTGAATCGATAATGAGCACATCCGGGGTCATGAGGTCCTCCACCCAGAGGCTCCGCAGACGCTCCAGAGAGGCGTCGAAGAGGCCCTCCGGCAGCTCCTCCTCCATCTCGCCCCAGACCCGGATGTGTTTTGGTCGCACATAGAGCAGTATGTCGTACATGGAAAGCATTCCGGCCAGCCTGCCGCTGCTGTCCACCACGGGCATGCCGAAGACCCGCCTGGACTCCTCCAGGCTCGCCCTGCGGAAGAGGGAAATCGCTTCGGAGAGGGGCATATCCGGTGCGAGAACATGGTAGTCGGTCCGCATCACATCCTTGGCTGTGAGTTCCATAGGCTCTCCGCACAATACGCTTCAGTGAGCATTTTAGGCTGGCCCCCGTGCGACGGATACGGCCGGAATGCACACGGAGCAGGCATGCCCCGGCTACTCGTCGCCCTCGAAATAGACTTCCTCGAAGGAATCGATCAGGGATCTGAGCTTTTCGATGTTGTCCCTATCCACGGTCTGCTTGCACCGCATGGCATAGACGAGCATATGGTGCAGCAGCGTGACCTTCTTGGTGTACTTGTCCGCATTGAGATGGATTCGCTGGGTCAGGAAATACTGATTCACGATTTCCTGGAATTTTTCCGCGTGCTCCTCCTTGTTGGAGATCCAACGGACAAGCTGGTTGTTCTCCTTTGCATTCTGCGGACTCAGTTTCTTGATCCTCTTCATGGCCTTTTCCATGGTGGTCGTGTGCTCCCTGAGCATATCGATACGCATGGAGTCGTCGTAGATCCCGCACGGGATCTCGCAGTGCGCCTGAGCGGACGAGCTCAGAGCAAAAACCGCAAGGACCGCCATCAAGAGGATGCTTGCCGAGCGTTTGACCATGGTCTGCCTCCTTGGCCTATTGAGGTTGTTCGAGGGCCGGTCCGCTCTTCGCTTGCCCGGGCCGAGGAGCACGGATTCGTGAGCAGTGTTGTGGAAGTTCCTCCTCCCGGGCGAAGGAGAGAGCTCAGGCCTCAAGACTGGCAGGGCGCGATGCCTGCAGCTTCTTCCCACCACCGTACCCTTTATGATGGAATATGCAGAGCGTTATTGCAACAGGGAAAGCGCTTTTCCTCAGAAATCGAGCCACCCCTTCAGCTTGCTCTTCGAAAGGATCCCGGCTGGTTGGCTGTTTCCGTCTCCGGTGCTAAAAGGACGAGCATCGGCACGGAAAGAATGCTTTTCGCGCACAGCTTTGCTGCAAGCGCTTCCATCACCCCAAAACAGGATCGAGACCATGGACCGATTCCGAATCAAGCGACTCAACTCTGGCGGCCTGATCACCAACTATCACTGTCCTTCCCGCTGCGGTCACTGCTTGTACAATTGCAGCCCCTCCCGCAGCACGGACTACATCGACCCGGACACTGCGGAAGACGTCTTTCGGATTGTGCGCGCCATGGGATGCGGCTCGATGCATATCGGCGGGGGCGAGCCCCTGCTGAAGCCGGAAAGGCTTTCCCGTGTGCTCGAACGGATGCAAAGGACGGGAATGAGGCTAGATTATGTGGAGACCAACGCCTCCTGGTTCCAGGACGAAGAATCCGCAGCAGCCATGCTGAGGGATCTGCGGGAACAGGGGCTGCACACCCTGCTTCTGTCCGTCAGTCCCTTCCACAACGAGCGGATTCCCGCGGACCGGATCGGCGGAGCCCTGGAAGCGGCCAGGAAAGCCGATGTCGGGGTTATCCCCTGGGTTGCGGATTTCTGGCGGGATCTGGCCGAATTCGATCGGGAGCGGCCCCATTCCCTCCAGGAATACCGGGAACGCTTCGGCGAAGACTATCCGCTCCAGGTCCTGCGGCGCTACTGGATCCATTTCGGCGGCCGCGCCCTGGAAACCTTTCGGCCCTATCTGCCGGGGAAAAGCCCGGAGGAGATCCTAGCGGAAAGACCGGGCTGCAGCAGGGAGCTCCTGAGCACGGGCCACTTCCACATCGATCTCTACGGGAGCTACATTCCGGGCCTCTGCTCGGGACTGGCCATCGATATGCGGGATCTGGGCCATCCCCTTGCCCAAGACAAATACCCTCTGCTCACAGCGCTCTTTCAAAACGGCGTGGCCGGCCTCATGGAGATCGCGGAGCGCGACTGGGGCTATACGCCCCGCAAATCGGCCTATCTGAATGCCTGCGACCTGTGCACCGAAATCCGTTCCTTCCTGGTGCAATCAGGATATTCGAATTCCGGGGAGTTGCGCCCCAGGGAATTCTATGCTTCGAAAAATATGGCAGTGCATCCGGAAGGCACCTCTGACGGGCATTCCCCGAGCTGATTCGGCCCTATCCGGGCCGCATTCAGAATCCCCCCCTAAAAACCGCGAAAACGGGAACAGCTGTCCTGACCATGAATACTCGTACCCTGGGGCGATATTTCCGGACAGGTGCTTATACTGGGACCCGACCGAAGACTCATCTCTGAAAAAGCTGTTGACCGAATAACCCCGAAAAGATAATTTGTTCAAGACATTTGAGCGAGCAATAGTGTATGGGGTTTCAGCTTTCGGCTCCCTGAACGCCAACCCACCGGATTGGACTATGAAGCGACAGACCCTTTCCCACGATCCCGCTGTCCAGTTCTCCTATCTCTCGGAGAAAAAGAAATCCCTAATCTACAGCGAAACCCTGGAAGTCCTCCAGTACACCGGAGCTGAGATCCATCACGAGCAGGCCAGAAATCTCCTGCGGGAGCAAGGTTGCAGTGTGCGGGATAAACGGGTCTACATCCCCTCACAGCTCGTTAAACGCTGCCTGCAAACAGTGCCTCCGGTCACCACGGTCCATCGCTGGGATCGCAAGGGACGTGTGCACATCGAGCCCTACAGGAGCTATTTTGGTCCGGGCCCCACCTGCCCCTATTTCGTTGATCCATACACTCGGGAACGACGCCGCTACCTGCGTCAGGACGCAGCCCATGTGGCCCGTGTCTGCGACTCCCTGCCGGAAATCGATTTCGTCATGTCCCTGGGCTCGATCTCCGACGTCCCGGACGGGCTGGAGGAAGTCTACGAATTCGCCGAGCTGGTCCAGGAGAGCAGCAAACCGGTTATTGCCTGGTGCTACTCCAGAAAGCACTGCAGATACATCCACGAGATCGCGAGCGCGGTCGCGGGCGGCAAGGAAGAGCTGCGCCACAGACCCATCTACTTCTTCTACAACGAACCGCTCTCCCCGCTGATGTGCGACTACAACGCTGCGGACAAGCTCCTGTACTGCGCTCAGCACGGCATCCCCCAGATATTTGCACCGGCCAACACAAGCGGGGCGACCGTGCCCGCGACCCACGCGGCTCATCTGGTGGTCACGCTCGCCGAATCCCTCATCGGCGTGGTCCTCTCCCAGATCCGGCAGCCCGGATCCTGTATCATCATCGGCGGAACCCAGTCCGTTCTGGACATGCGGCGCATGATTTTCACCTATGGCGCTCCGGAGCTGAGCGTTCTGAGCCTTGCCCTCACCGAGCTCGCGGATTATCTGGAGCTGCCCGTCTTCGTGGCCGGGGGATGCAGCGACGCCAAGATCACCGATGCCCAGTCGGCCATGGAATCCACGTTTTCACTGCACTCGGCTCTTCTTTCCGGTGCCAACCTGGTGCACGACGTGGGATTTCTGGAATCCGGCATGACCGGTTCCATCTTTCAGCTTGTTCTCGCCAACGAGGTCCTGGGCATGGGGAGACGGATCACCCGGGGAATTTCCGTGGACGACCGGACACTCGGCCTGGACGAGATCCATAACGTGGGTCCAGGTGGAAGCTATCATGGCACGGACTTTACCAGGAAGATGTTCCGGGAGCACTGGAAACCGGAGCTCATGGAACGGCGCGACTATGAAACCTGGAAATCCCAAGGGGCGAAAACAATGCGGAGCAGAATCAGGGAGCGCACCCTGAAGCTCCTGGAGCAGCCCTCGCGACGGAAGGAGCTGTCCAGCGCCGTCCAGGACAGGATCCAGGAAGTCCTGGACAAGGCGGAAACAGGGTAAATTGACCGTTAACAGCCTGTTGAGAAAGTCTTTATCAGACAGGATGTTCAATAATTTCAAGCTCGTAGTTTACCCCGCCTGCCCCGTAGCTCAGCCTTGTGATGCTACTGGGGTGAAACCTTCTTTTGTTTCACTGGGGCGTAGTGAGCCTCCATGAGAGCTTGAATCCTGAACCTATTTGTGAAGCCAAGTCAATCAGACGCTCGTTTGTCAACTCAAATAGGTGCGGGACAACACAGTAATTGAAAGATTGGGTGGCGCTCTGCTCTGGGCGCGAACCCCTATGGAGGGACGATGCCCAAGGAATACATCGTTTCAGCGGTAGGAGGGAATCGCCCGGGAGTCGTCGCGGAGCTGACCAAGCACATCTATCTGTCCGGTATCAACATCGAAAACTCCTGCATGACCCTGCTGGCGGAATATTTTACCCTGATGCTCCACATCAGTGCCAGGGAGGACACCGCGCTGGATTCCCTCCAGGAAAAGCTGAGGACCATGGAAGAGGAAACGGAGATAGCCACCCGCATCCTTCCCGTCCCCTACCAGAAGCAGGATACCGCACAAGGGGAACCCCCCTGCTACGCTCTGCGCATCCGGGGGGAGGACCGCTCCGGCATTATTTACAAGACCTCCCAGTTCCTGGCCCAGCGGGGGGTGAACATCCTGCGGATGGACACGCGCGTGGAGGAGGACCCGCACGGCGAATGCTCCCTCTTTCGCATGTACACCCTGATCGAGATTCCAGCGGACGTCGACGAGGAAAACTTCCGCAACGAGCTGGAGTCCCTGTCCCATGAGATGCAGGAATCCATCACCCTGACCAAGGCCCCTTCAGCCGCTTGAGCGATCCTATGCCCCAAAGATTTCGCATCACCGTCAACCCCCTGGAAGAAACCGTCGAGACCAAGCCCGGTGAAAATCTTCGAGAAACCCTCCTCCGCAACGGAATCAACATCGAGGGTCCCTGCGGAGGGGAGGGCATCTGCGGCCAATGCGGCATCTGGGTGGAAAGCCCGGACGACGTTCCCCCCACCCCGCACAAAAAGATTTCCTCCGACCAGGAGGCAGACGGCCTCAGGCTCTCCTGCAGGGTCTATCCGCACGCGGACATGACCATCCGCCTGCCCGAAGACTTCAGCAGGGATGCCCACAGGATCCGCCAGGCCCAACATATCCTGGAGGGGGAGCGCATCAGCTGGGGACGCGTTGCCAGCGCGGTCCATATCTATCAGGAGAATGAAACCTGGTGGCTCCACTACGACAGAATTCAGGAGCCGGTATCCATTCCGGACTGGCACCGCGATTCGGAGCCCAAGGGACTGGCTGTGGATCTGGGAACCACCACCATGGTGGTCACCATGGTGTCCCTGGTTTCCGGTGAGGAGCTGGCCACCGCCTCCAGCCTCAATCCCCAGAGCAGCTACGGGCACGATGTGATCACCCGCATTCGGCACGGCTCCACCCAGGAGGGGCTGGAGCGGCTCCACGACACCGTGGCCAGGGGCTTAAACCAGCTCATCCGGCAGGCCTGCGCGGACTCGGAGTCCGATCCCAAGGAGATCCTGGATGTGGTGATCGGGGGGAACACCACCATGCTCCAGCTCGCGGCGGGTATCGATCCCTCCCCGCTGGGGGTGATCCCTTTCCGTGTGGATATCGAGAGTGGCACGAGCTATCCGGTCTCCAGGTTTGGACTGGAGATCAATCCCGCGGCGCGAGTCTACGTCCCTCCGGTAGTTCACGCCTTCATCGGAACGGATGTCACAGCCGGCCTGCTCATGAGCGGCGATTTCTTCGACGACGGCACCAGGGTTCTGTATATCGATGTGGGCACCAACGGGGAGATCGCGGTGAACAATCAGGGCCACAGGCTCGTAGCCTCCACCGCCGCGGGCCCCGCATTCGAGGGCGGCACGCTCCACAGCGGCATGCGCGCCTCGCTCGGAGCGGTTTCCAGTGCCTCCACGGACGGATACGACCTGGAGTTCGCCACAATCGGGGATGTTCCCGCCAGGGGCATCTGCGGCAGCGGAATCGTGGACCTGCTGGCCTGCCTCCTGGATCTGGGAATCGTAGACCCCACCGGCAAAATGAAGACCGCCGGGGAATCCCCGGGCGTGAGCCCCTCCCTTCAGGAAAGGCTCGTACTCCTGGAGGGCCAGCCCGCCCTCAAGCTGGGGGACAACGTCTTCTTCACCCAGGCGGACATCCGGGAAATCCAGCTCTCCAAAGGGGCCATCCGGGCCAGCATCGACACCCTCCTGGCGGATGCCGAGCTCTCAGCAGAAGCGATGGAGCAGATCATCATCGCAGGCGGGTTTGGATATCATCTCAATCCCAAGAACCTGGAACGGATCGGGCTCATCCCCCCGAATACTCACTCCAGGGTCGATTTCGCGGGCAACACCAGCAGGAGCGGCTGTGTCTGGCTCCTGAACGACATCACCTATCGGCGCTATCTGGAATCGCGGATCTCCGGCATCAGCCACGTCTCCACAGCCGAGCATCCGAGCTTTATGGAGCGCTACATCTCCAGCATGGAGTTCTCCTGATACCCTTGGCGAGGCCCTCTCCACGGAATTCCCGCAAGGGGCCCTGTCCCCCTCAGGTTGCCAGGCGCACCAAATGGGGGCCAAAGACCAGCACCCCCACCACAACGGCATGGCCGGCAGCCACGAGGACGCCTCCGGCAGCAGCGTCCTTGGCCCTTCCCACAGCGGGATCAGGGCCATGCACGAGGGCGTCCGCAAGGACCTCGATCGACGTGTTCAGGGCCTCGGCGATCCAGACAAGCGCGATCGCCAGCGCGAGCCAATTCCACTCTCCCGCGGAAAGAGGGAGCCACGCGCCGAGCCCCAGCACAACGGCTGTCGCCGCGGCGTGGATGCGGGCGTTCCTCTGGGTTTTGAGCAGCAGGACGATCCCGGCAATCGCGCAGCGTCTGGCGCAGGGTGGTCCCCTTCGGCAGCCACATCGGGAGCCCCGACTCTCCTTGCTTTGCGAATCCCCTTTGAACATTATCGGCACCTCCGGTAACACCTTCTTCAACGATTCGGAGGATGATGAGCATCCTCGGGCAGATAGTGCGAGGCCCCTTTCACCCGGTCCAGACCGGCCATGGGGAAATGGGCTCTCCACCTCCGCAAGTAGGCCCGTCTCCCGAAAATGGGGTCCCGCATGCCCCAGACCAGACGCACCGGAACGCTGCCCAATACGGAGAGCCGATCCTCGATGCCGGCGAGCCACTCCGCGGAGCCACGTATGTGCCTCGCAAGCTCCGGTACGGCCAGTCGCGCCTCAGGATCGAGAAAGGGCCGGATATAGGCCCGCAGCGCGCTCTTGTTTCGCCTGTTTTCCCGGCTCATGCCCAGGGGAAGGATCCAGCGGGGAAAAACATTGTGCCGCCTGGTGAGGTACCTTCCCAAAACAGAGCCCATGAACAGGGAAAAGGCCCTGGTATCCCAAAAAGGCGGCCAGCACCAGGTGTTGGCCAGAACGAGGCCCTCCACCTGTTCCGGACGCTCCACAGCCTGGCTGAGGCCGATAGGCCCGCCCCAGTCCTGCCCTGCCAAAATATATCGCTGGATACCCAGCTCCTCGAGGAGCAGCCGCACCCAGGAGGCGTGTTCCGCGGGGGTATAGCCGTATCCCTCGGGGGGCCGGGAATAGCCGAAGCCGGGTAAATCTGGTGCGATGCAGCGGAAAGTGTTCCGCAGGCGCCGGATCACTCCGCGGTAGAGGAAGGACCAGGTGGGGTTGCCGTGCAGCATGAGCACCGGCGTGCCCCGACCCTCGTCCACATAGTGCAGCTCCGCTCCATCCCTGCGGAGCCAGCGCGAGGGAAAGGGCGAGTCCGGCGCTAGAGCCTTTTTCCGCATGGGACCTCTTTGCAAAATCCGCGTTTCCTGGCAGGGTGCACAAATATGTTTTGTATAGATAAGCGTAACTATTCAGCACCTCCCTGGATTCAGCGTAAATGTTCGCGGGGTTTTTTGAATCTATCCAGCGTAGACTCTGTTCGATTTTCTTCGCTCGCCACGTGGGGGCAGGGATGCCCCCACGTGGCGAGCGTTAGAAAATCCAGAGTCGGAGGTTCAAGATTCAAAAAGGCCCCGCGAACATGTCGGTTTCGGAAGATGGTGAACAGTTACAGATAAGCTATGAAATTGAGGCTATAGGCCATGGTCGATGGGCCCAATGATGCATCGCTCCCTTTTCCCAGCAGAACGTGGCCCGCTCATTAACGGACAAGTGGTTTTTCCCGAAGAGGCATGTACGCGACGAATCCAACAAGGGATGGGCATCATGGTCCCGGATGAGAGCACGCTTTCCAGCTATCTGGAACAGTACCTCCAGGCTAGGCTCAAGGAGATTCCGGCCGCCATGCCCGGTGCGGCCAATCCCGGTTCCGGGAAGAGCACCGGTGACGGCGGCGGCAAGATCGACACTTCCCAAGAGGCCTCGCGCAAACGATTGGAGCGCTACCAGTACGCCATATGGCGCATGAAGGACAGGCTGTCCTACGGCTTCTTCGGCTCATCTTCGGAAAAACTGGCTGACGACTTTCTGAGCCGCTTCGGCATCGAGGTGGACAAGCACTCCGAGGAGTACTACTCCATCTTGAGGCGCGTGCTGCAAACGGAGATGGACTGCTATTCCATCCTCATGCAGCAGGAGCGCGAAAGCCCAGAGATGATCCTGGACTACTACCGCAAGATGCTCACGGGCCGCAAAAAGCCGAGCTCCTGACTCTACCACCGCCTGGACGAGCTCAGATCCCGATCAACCGGCACTTCACCCGAATCTCATCTGCCCGCAGCTCGATGATCGAGCCCTCGCAGAGGAATCCCTTCCGCAGGTGCTCCGCAACACTCTCCGCCTCCTCCGTGGGGATGTCGCCCACAGGGGCCTCGGATCCCTGCCCCACCTTGTGGAAGACGACCACCCTGTTTTCGTCAGTTGGATGAAGACGAAAGGTCAGCGGCTCCCGCTTGCGGCATCTTTCCAGCTCCTCGCTATACGTATGCACGAGATAGAACCGGAGCACGCTGCTCTTGTCGCTTTTGTCGAATAAGACGTCCAAAAAGCCCATACAAGTCCTCTTTCAACCGGAGGCCTCAAGGATGCCCCCCATCTGATTTCTCTTGTCCCCAAAGGAAAAGAAGCATTTCCGTATCGTCGCTCATGATCCCGTCCACCCCGATATCCAGCAGTGAGCGGGCATATTTCTCATCGTTCACGGTCCAGATGTGGACCTCCACCCCGAGGCTGTGCGCCGCCCGGATGACCTCCGGGGTGGCCAGCTTCCTGCCCTCCCGTTGGGGAGGGATCTGCAGCGCGGGCGCCGGCGGGGTGTATCCGGACAGCTCGCCGCTCGATGCGCGCAGGATGAGATCCCGTGCCTCCTTGTACCCGAAATTGGTGGGAATCTCGGGATCCATTGCCCGCACCCGCTGCACAACACGGTCCTCGTGGCTCGCGAGAAGGACCCTGTCCCGCGCATCCTCGTCGTCCAATATCTCCAGCAGCCGCTCGCACAGCCGCTCCGAGTCCTGCTTGATCTCCACGGTGATATGCGTCTGGGGAAAGGCCTCCAGGACCTCTTTCAGAGAGGGAATGCACACCCCCTGTCCCTGCCAGGGCCGTTCCCCGGCGTTATCCACAAAGCCCCAGCCCGGATCGAGCTCACGGATCTTGGCGAAGCGCGTTTCCGTAATCTTCTCCTTGCGGCCGCAGGTCCTGGCTGTGGTGCGGTCGTGGTGCACCACCACCTCTCTGTCCCGCGTCATCCACACATCCAGCTCCAGATAGGGAATGCCCTGATCCACCGCAGCCCGGAAGGCGGGCAGCGTGTTTTCCGGATAACGGACATTGTCCCCTCTGTGGGCGAAGAATCTGGGCGGTTCTGGAAGAAAGAATCGTGTCATCGTTGTGCTCGTCCTGAGTTGAAAGTTCAAAGCCCAATAGTGAAAATCGACTCAAAGTGGGAATAAAGCAAGGCGGAAGTTCATATCCCCAAAGGGACGCATTTCCGGACGGGATTGCTTGAACCTGTGCCCATATCCCGCCATCTTTCCCCTCCCCTTTTACTCCTTTTCACGGCATACGTCACGAGCATTGCGCCATGAAACATAAATCTTGCACTTTCCACTTTCTACCTTTCGCTCGGAATCTGTTCTCTAGCCCTGTTCCTGCCCCGAAAAACATCGACCTTGAACAGCAGCCCGATCCCGATCAGAAAGAGGATGTTCAAAACCAGGATGGATGTCCGCTCCGAGCCGGTGGCGTCCGCAATCAGGGCGAAGAGGAAGGGTCCCATGATGGAGGAGAACTTGTGGCTCAGAGTGTAGAATCCAAAGAACTCGGCGTATTTGCCCCGCGGGACCATGCTCCCGAACAGGGAGCGGCTCGCGGTCTGACTTCCGCCGAGAACCAGGGCCACGGCGAAGCCCATGATCCAGAACTCCAGGGCGGAGTCGATGAAGAAGGCGTACACCGTGATGCCCATGAACACGATGAGGCTCGCCGCGATAGCCCGCTTGGTGCCGAGCCTCTCGGCTAGGAAAGCAAAAAGCAGAGACCCGGGCATGGCCACGAACTGGACCATGAGAAAACAGCCCAGCACCGTGCCGGTGGAAAGGCCCAGCACGTCCCTGGCGAAGACCGCGGACACGGTGATGATGGTCTGGACCCCGTCGTTGTAGATCAAGAAAGCCACCAGGAACAGGAGGAGATCCGGATAGCGCTTGAGCTCCGCAAAGAGCGGGGCATATCGGACCAGGCCGTGGGGGACCGCCTTGGAGGGGGGCATGCGCAGCGCGCCGCGCATGAGGAAGAAGGAGAGCATGCCGAACCCGGCCCACCACAGACCGGCCAGGAGGAACCCGGCCCGCGTTCCGGCTCCGCGTCCGGCAAGACCGACAAGACCGGGATAATAGATCAGAATGACCGCCAGGAGCAGGGCGACGCCCCCGCCGATATAGCCCAGGCCGAACCCGTACGCGGACAGGCGGTCGATGTCCTCGTCTCCTGAGAGCGCGGGAAGATAGGCGTTGGTGAAGATGTTGCCCGCGGCGAAGGCCCAGTTGGCGAGGATGAACAGGCCCGCGGCAAGGAGATAGTCCCCGGATCCGGCCAGGGCAAGGAGGCCGGTGGCAAGGGAGCCCAGCAGGCAGAACCCCGCCCAGAGCTCGGGGTGCCTGCCGCTGCGGTCGCCGAGGGCCCCCACGTACGGGGCGGCCAACGCCACGAGGAACATGGACAGGGAGACGGAATAGCTCCAGAGCACGCTCGCCTTGAGGGTGTGGTCCACGAAGGGCAGCTGCGCACCGCTCTCGGGGACGATGCGCACGAAGTACACCGGCAGGATGCCGGCTAGAACGATCGTGGCGAACGCGGAGTTCGCCCAGTCGTAGAGGCACCACCCCACTCGCGCACGCACGCCGGCGGGACCGCGGCTCCCGGGCTGCCCCATCGTCCGCCTCCTTCCCTGCTCCGCCGCTTGCAGGCCGGATCGCTTTTGTTTATTCTCGTTGGCTTCGAGTTACGGGACTGCACATGGCGGCAGTAAACGTTTTTCCGGCAACGGCCGTTGTATACCCCATCTGCGCCGAGGAGACAATGAACGGCATCGATACCGAGGCTTTACGACGCTACGCCGACCTGGTGGACGACGTGCCCGCCTTTCTGGAGGCTGCGGCGCGTCCGCTTCCCCGCGTGGTCTGGCCCAACCCCCTCAAGGGCGATCCGGACCGCATCGCCTCGCGGATCCGACAGCGCTGCCCCCGGGCCCAACAAATGGACTGGCCCAGCGGCGCCTACCTGGTGCCTGCCGAGGAAAATCCGGGCAAGTGGCTGGAATTCCATCTGGGCCTCATCCACAGCCAGGAGGAGGTCACCCTCTACCCAGTCTACGCCCTGGACCCCCGTCCCGGGGAAGCCATTCTGGACATGTGCGCCGCCCCGGGAAACAAGACTGTGCGCATTGGCTTGGCAACCGGGGACAGCGCCCGCATCGTGGCCAACGATCTGAGCTGGCAGCGGCTCAGGGCCCTGCGGGATATGAACGACCGCATGGGCTTGTCCTGCATCGGTGTGCGCCGCGGCAACGGGCTGCAGATTCCCGGGGAGGAGCGCTTCGACAGGGTCCTTCTGGACGCGCCCTGCACCGGGGAGGGGACCAGCCGCAAATCCCAGGGATGGATCCGGCACCAGAAGGAGGGGGACTGGCACAAGATGAGCACCACGCAGCGCGGGCTGCTGCGTCGAGCCCTCAACCTGACCCGCCCTGGCGGCCTGGTCGTCTACTGCACCTGCACCTTTGCCCCGGAGGAAAACGAGTGGGTTCTTTCCGGCATCTACGAAAGCGTGGCCCGGATCGAGCCGCTGCAGCTGCCCCGGGGCGTGCGGACCGCGCCAGGCATCACCTCCTGGGACGGCAAGCGGTTCCGCGACGACGCGGTCAACGCCGCCCGCTTCTGGCCCCATCAGAACAACACCGGAGGATTCTTCGTTGCCCTTCTGCGAAAACTTTGAGCCCTATCCCGGCGCGGAAGAGGTCTGGAGCTACCTTGAGCGCCAATTCGGCATGGATCCGGAAGTATTCCGGGGATACCGCCTCTGGCACTATTCCGGCCGTCCCGCGGTCTGGCTCGCGGCGGACCAGTTTGTCCCCGAACAAGAGGACGGCCTGGAGACCATGGGCCTTCCGGTGCTGCGCCGGCCGCTTCCCAGGGGGCTGCCCACGACCGCCTTCCTGCAGCGCTTCGGCCATCTGGCGAAGAAAAACGTAATCCGGGTGGACGCGGAGGCGATCCTCCCCCTGATGCAGGGCAAAAGCCTGCCCTGGGATGGGGAGAACGCCAAGGCCGGCCCCTGCGTCGTCGCCTCGGACCTCGGAATCCTGGGCAGGGGCTGGATCAAGCAGGGCAGGCTGGTTCTGGACGCGCCCAAGGAATGGGCCAAGTCCCTGGCAGACGGTTGAGAAGAACTATTTGGAAAGTCTTCCAGTGGGCAGCAGACGTCTCAGGAGTCAGGTACTGAAAACAGGAAGGGAAGCTGGTGAATGAGGCCTCAGTCACCAGCCAGGGATCATGAATTCCAGAAAACGGTCCGGATCAAGGCTTCCCTTCTGGACGAACACTGCCTTCTCCCCTCAAACGCAGTGCTGAGAACCAAGAGCCCCATCGGACAATACGGAACGGCGAATCGGGAACCGATCACCGGAAACCCGGAACGGGGAACGCTGAACCGGGAACCCAGAACAGGCAACGGATATCAGAAGAGATCCTTCACTCCCTCTTCCAGCTTCTTCATTCCCTTTTCCACTGTGCTCCCCTCCTCCTGAGAGGTTTGATCCGGGGTTTCCGCCTTTTCCTGGGCCGGCTGCTTCTGCTTCGCAGGTTCCACTTCGCCCCGGGCCACGGCGATCGCCCGGCTGCAGGCCATGTCCTCCCCGCCAGAGCCCGAGAGCAGCGCCGCGGCAGCGCCAGCAGGACCACCCACTGCCGCGCCTCCGATCGCCTTGCCCGCAGTCAAGGCCGCGCCCTTCACATCCAGGGTTACAGAGGGATTGCCCAAGGTTCCGGACAGCTTGAACGGCTTGCTCAGCTCGGAGAGGCTGAGGCTTATCTTGCCCATGACTCCTGTGTCCAGACCCTCCTTGGGAGAGGGATCAAAACTGAAGTCCAGTTCCTCAGTGCCCAGATCCACATTTCCGTTCGCCACGATCTGCATCCGTTTTGTGTCCAGGAGAAAGACTCTGCTTTCGGCCACACCCTTGGTTATGTCAAAGGCTGTGGTCATGCAGTTGAGCTTGGTGTACTCCTCAGACTTCTTCTCCGGATCGATATACTGCCGCAGAGTGCCGAGCACATCTCCGCCCACACGATCCAGATAGGCGCTGTCCAGCTTCCCCTCGCCGATGATGACCGCGGTTTCCCCGTTCATCGCGCTCATCAGGCCGGCAACGCTCTCCCCGCTGGCGGCGACATCCAGGTGCGCCTCCAGATCCCCATGCAGGAAGTCTCTTTGTCCGGCCATGGCCAGAAGCTCCTTGATCCGCATTCCTGTGATGTCCATTTTCGAGGTCACGGCCATTCCTTGCTTCAGGTCCCGCATACCCAGCTTGCCATCCAGGCTGCCGCCTGCCGTGTCCAGCCGCAGGGGGTCCATCCGGAGTCTGCCGTTGGCTAGGGCGAGATCCATTCGCAGATTCTCGCCTTGCAGCTGCGGCACAAGGAGGCGTCCGATCTCGGTCCGCACCGAAGCCTTTATCCCGTGCAGGAAGTCCGCCGTGATGGGGTCATCCGGGAATACGCGCCCGCTCTCCTCGGCGTCCTTTTCTTGGGGAAAGGCCTCTTTGTCCCCGGAGGAACCGTCCTGGGGGATAAACGGTCTCAGGTCCAGCTTTTTCGACTTGAGGGAAGCTTGCACTACTGGGATCGAGCCGCCCAGATCCAGCTTCGCCTCCCCGTTGATAGCGCTATCCCCCAGTCCGAGCTCCAGGTTCTTGACACGGATTGTCTGCATGTCCGGGGAGGATATCGCGGTCTCCAGGCTGACAGGCACGTCCCGGGGCAGATCCGTGTCCGCCAGCTTGTTCATTCCCTTGAGGCTGTCCGCTCTCAGATCCACCCGGGCGGAGAAACCGTTTCTGGTACCGGAAACCGTCCGGTTGCCGGCGATATCCGCTTTTGCTCCGGCAAGCCCGGCCTGGACGCTGAAGGGCATGTTTTCCCCCTGCATAAGGCTCTGCAAGGAGCCTATCTCTCCGGACAGGGAAAAGGGGATGTCCTTGAAGGCGCCCTTGAGATCAAAGTCGAGCGGCGCACTCACGGATTCGGCCGAGGCGCGCATCCGATCCAGGCTCGCCGTAAAGCTGCTGCCCGCTGCATGGTCCCTGTACATCAACTCCGCCCCGTCGATGCGGACCTTGTTCACCTCCAGGCCGGGCAATGCCCCCTCGTCCGGCTTGCCTCCCTTGTCTTCCGGGGCCTTCTTCTTTCCCTTTTCCGGGCCTGTATCGAAAACGTAATTGAATTCTCCCTCTGCGCTTTTCTCCACAAGCATGGTAGGTCGGATCAGAATCAGGCGCTTGATGCGGATGTCGCCGGTGATCAGGGGCAGAAGGGCCACCTCCAGCTCGAATCGCTCACATTCGGCCATTTGCGGCTCGGACCCCCACTCCGCGTTTTGCAGGGCTACTTGCTGAACCACCAGCGCAGGGGAAAAGCCGAAGTCGAGCTCAATATCACCAGTCATAGTCAGCTTACGCCCAGTGGCGTTCTGTACCGCGCTCTCGATCCGGGGTTTGAGGTTGTTGAAGTCGTAGGTGTTCACCACGATAATCAGCGCGATGACCAGAAGCACGGGCGCACCGACACAGACCGCGGCGAGTTTCTTTTTCCAGCTCATGGAATCGCTCCTTGCATCCGGCGCTGTCCTGATCGGCAACGGAACCTGCCGGAAAGATTCCGTTCCTGTAACGGTCTATTCTAACTGTCTCTGAATTCGGAACCGAAGACAAGGGGGAGAGATCAACTTCCCCCTCACGGCGATCCTTGCAGCAAGGGACGAGTTTTCCCATTTTCGGGCGAAGCCGTTGACAAAAAACATGTTATTGCCCATAGTTATTTTATCGTAACTTTCCACCACTCCACTGATCATTGTAACTATAAGCCGACACGGGGTATTTTGAATCATT
>CAYNCR010000020.1:0-18400 GCA_964395575.1 uncultured Desulfohalobiaceae bacterium | reverse complement strand
CCTGGTTGTCAGCGAGA
This sequence comes from uncultured Desulfohalobiaceae bacterium, assembly GCA_964395575.1. Classification (GTDB taxonomy): domain Bacteria; phylum Desulfobacterota; class Desulfovibrionia; order Desulfovibrionales; family Desulfothermaceae; genus JAIPDU01. The sequence goes on along the minus strand of CAYNCR010000020.1, from coordinate 18,383 downwards.
TGAACAACGCTGTCATGCGCCAAAGCGCACTGGGCAGCTCCATCCTGTTGCGACAGAAAGGCCATGAGGTGATCATGCAGATCTGTTGCCGGGATCGCAACAGACTTGCCCTGCAAGGCGACCTTCTGTCCGCCGCATCCCTGGGAATCGACAACCTCATGCTGGTTCGGGGAGATCCTCCGGGTTATGGGGATCACCCCGACACCATGGCCGTGGACGACCTGGATCTCGCCGGGCTTCAAGAGGCCGTGGACAGAATGCATGCCGGCAGGGATCTCGCCGGAGCCGAGCTTTCGGGAACCCCGTCCTTCTTTGTGGGACAGCCTCTGGATATCGGCACAGACCCCGATCAAATGGACCGGGTCAAACACGCTGTGCAGAACGGCCTCGAACAGGGGGCGAAGTACTTCGTCACCCGACCGGTTTTCGACCCTTCCCTGCTCGACGCCCTGCAGCAAGCCACCGCCCCCCTGACCGGATACGTCGTACCCTCGATCCTGCTGCTCAAATCGGTTGGCATGGCCCGCTACATCGATATGAATATCCAGAACATCTCCCTGCCCGCAGAGCTCATCACCCGACTCAAGAAATCCCCGGACAAGGCCGCGGAAGGCATGAAGGTCGCCGCGGAGGGTGTTCAGGCGGCCAGGAAAAGAGGCTTCGGAGGGGCCCTGCTCTCCACCATGGGCTGGGAACACCGCTTGCCGGAAATCATCCATCACATCAAATAAGCCGGGCAGCCGGAGCCCAATGATCGCGGTACCCGCCGAGAACGCTTCGGCTGCGGTTCGGGCATCCCGAGCCAACGGGGAGGACCCTATGGCTAATCAGGATCTCCACAACACTGGTTCCGAAAGGAAGGGGCCCGTCGGCGCAGTCATGGTCGTCGGCGGAGGCGTGACCGGAATGCAGGCCGCTCTGGATCTGGCCAATTCCGGCCAATACGTCTATCTCGTGGAATCGTCCCCCGCCATCGGAGGGACCATGTCCCAGCTGGACAAGACTTTTCCCACCAACGACTGCTCCCTGTGCATCATTTCCCCCAAGCTGGTGGAAGTGGGCAGGCACCTGAACATCGAGCTCCTGCCCCTCTCGGAGCTCCGAGAGGTGCAGGGAGATCCCGGCAACTTCACTGCCGAGGTCCTCAAGCACCCCCGCTACGTGGATATGGACCGATGCACCAGCTGCGGGGACTGCGCCGCGGCATGCCCGGTGGAGCTGCCCAACGAGTACAACCAGGGTTTGTCCCTCAACAAGGCCGCATTCAAGAAATACGACCAGGCCATCCCGGCGGCCTATTCCATCCGCAAGGGCGATCCGGCTCCCTGCAGCGTATCCTGTCCGGCAGGGCTCAATGTCCAGGGCTACGTGCAGATGGTCAGACAGGGAAACTTCCAGCGGGCCATGGAGCTCATTATGGATGATCTCCCCTTGCCCGGCGTCCTGGGCCGCATCTGCACGCGGGAGTGCGAGAGCGCCTGTCGCCGCTGCGAGGTGGACGATCCCGTCTCCATCCGCAACCTGAAGCGACTGGCGGCGGACCAGCACGATGCGCGAGAGGTCATCCCCCCATTTTCTCCCCTTCGCCGGGAAAAGGTGGCCATTGTGGGAGCCGGCCCATCGGGCCTGTCCGCGGCCTATCACCTGGCCAGGCAGGGAATCGGCTCCACGCTCTTCGAAGCAGGGGAGCAGCCCGGGGGCATGCTGCGCATGGGGATTCCGGAACACCGTCTTCCCCGTGAGGTCCTGGATCAAGAGATCGAGGTCATCACCAACCTGGGAGCGGAGATCGTTACCAATAGCGCCCTGGGACGGGACTTCAGCCTGCGGGATCTCTTCGATCGGGGCTACAAGGCCGTCTACCTGGCTCTGGGGGCCCACAGGGGCATGGACCTCGGTCTTCGCGGAGAGGATGCCAGCGGCGTCATCCAGGGCGTGGAGTTCCTGCGGAGAACGAACACGGGCGGCTCGACACAGGTGGGCAGCAGGGTGGCTGTCATCGGCGGTGGCAACGTGGCGATTGACGCGGCGCGTTCCGCCCTCAGGCTCGGGGCCAAGGAGGTGCGGATCATTTACAGGCGGACCAGGCAGGAGATGCCTGCCCTGCCCGAAGAGATCGAAGCAGCCGCAGCCGAAGGCATCGAAATGACCTTTCTGGCCGCTCCGCTGGAGATCCTCACCGACAACGGGTCTGCGACCGGCCTCAAATGCCAGCGAATGCAGCTCGGCGAGCCGGACGACTCAGGACGGAGGCGTCCCGAGCCCATCCCGGACAGCGAATTCACCATCGATGTGGACCAGATCATCCCCGCCATCGGCCAGCAGCCGGATGCAACCGGACTTGAGGACGTCCCCGGTCTGGAGCTCGGGCGCAGGGGAACGGTCAGCGCGGATCCCACCACGTTCGCAACCGACGCGGAAGGCGTATTTGCCGGCGGAGACCTGCAGACAGGGCCCTGGATAGCCATCGGCGCGGTGGCCGCGGGCAAAGAGGCGGCTGAATCCATCAGGCGCTATCTGGACGGCGAGGACCTGGCAGCGGACAGACCTGTCCGCGAGCTCCCGGACATCCCGGAGCACCGACCCATTCCCGCTGACGTCGAAACCTGCCCGCGCTGCTCCATGCCCGAGCTTTCCATCGAGGAGCGCACTTGCGGCTTCAGCGAGGTCGAGGTGGGATTCGACACGGAAACCGGTGCCGTCGAGGCGGCGCGCTGCCTCAACTGCGGCTACTGTTGCGAGTGCTACCAGTGCGTGGACGCCTGCCTGGCCCAAGCGGTGGATCACAGCCAGGTGCCGGAGACCAAGGAGATCGAGGTGGGCTCGGTCATTCTCTGCCCCGGGGCCAACACCTTCGATCCGAGCCGATTGGACCAGTTCTACTACTATACGAATCATCCCAATGTGGTCACCAGCCTGGAGTTTGAGCGCATCCTTTCCGCAACCGGGCCGAGCGCCGGGCATCTGCAAACGCTCTCCGACGGCAGGGAGCCGACCCGAATCGCCTGGCTGCAGTGCGTGGGCTCCCGCGATCAGAATCAGTGCGGCAATGCCTACTGTTCCGCGGTGTGCTGCATGTACGCCATCAAGGAGGCGGTCGTCGCCAAGGAACATGCTGAGCACGAGCTGGACTGCGCCATTTTCAACATGGATATCCGCAGCTTCGGCAAGGACTATGAAAGATACTACCAGCGGTCTGCGGACACATTCGGGGTACGGTTCATCAAGAGCCGGGTGCACACCGTGCTCCCCCGGCCCGGAAGCGACGAGCTCCTGATCGGCTACATGGACGAATCCGGGGTCAAACGGGAGGAAGTCTTCGACATGGTTGTCCTCTCCGTGGGGCTGGAGAGCTCGAACAGCGCTGTGGAAACTGCGCGGCGCCTCGGTGTGGAGCTTGACCGGCATCGATTCGCCAAAAGCCCGGCCTTCTCCCCCAGCCGGACGTCCAGACCCGGCGTCTACGTCAGCGGCGTCTTTCAGGGGCCCAAGGACATCCCCGCATCCGTCAGCGAGGGCAGCGCCGCGGCAAGCGAAGCCGCGCGCGAGCTTGCACAGGCCAGGCACAGCCTGGGCAAGACCCCGGAATATCCTCCGGAAAAGGATGTTTCCGGCCAGGAGCCCCGGATCGGTGTCTTTGTCTGCAACTGCGGCATCAATATCGGCGGGGTGGTGAACGTGGACGAGGTCACCGAGTATGCCGCCGCCATGAACAACGTCGCCTTCGCCGACTCCAACCTCTTCACCTGCTCCGACGACGCACAGTCCGGGATCAAGCAGGCCATCCTCGAACAGGACCTCAACCGCGTGGTCGTGGCCTCCTGCTCGCCGCAGACCCACGAGCCCATCTTCATGGACACCCTGGAGAGCTGCGGCCTGAACAAATACCTTTTTGAGATGGCCAACATCCGCAACCACGATTCCTGGGTCCACGGAGACTCCCCCCGGGAAGCCACGGAAAAGGCCAAGTCCCTGGTGCGCAAGGCCGTGGGCCGGGCTCGCCTTCTGGCCCCGCTCCAGGAAAAGAGCATTCCCGTGGTGTCCAAGGGACTGGTCATCGGCGGAGGCGTTGCCGGTATGAACGCCGCCCTCTCCCTGGCGGACCAGGGCTTCGAAACGAGCCTGGTGGAAATGCAGCCCGAGCTGGGAGGGCTGGCCAACCAGCTCACCCGGACCATCGAGGGCGAGGACATCCGCTCCTATGTGGAGGACCTTGCGGAACGGGTCAAGGCGCATCCCCTGGTCCACGTCTTTACCCGCTCAGTGGTGATCAACTTCTCCGGGTTCAAGGGCAACTTCCACACCGAGTTGCTCATTGGTCCGGGCATGTACGAGCGCACCATCGAGCACGGAGTGACCATTCTGGCCACCGGCGCCCACGAATACCAGCCCGGGGAATATCTCTACGGCCAGGACGACCGGGTTCTGACCCAGCTGGAGCTGGGCCAGCGGCTGCAGAGCGAACAAGCGCCGCATGTGGATCAGGTGGCCATGATCCAGTGCATTGGCTCGCGCAACGAGGAGCACCCCAACTGCTCCCGCGTCTGCTGCCAGTCCGCCATCAAGAACGCCATCCACATCAAGGAGATGAGCCCTGATACCGATGTGCACATCCTCTACAGGGACATCAGGACTTACGGCGTACTGGAGGACTACTACACCAGGGCACGCAATCTCGGGGTCGTATTCCACCATTTCGACCCGGAAGAGCCGCCACGGGTGGAGAAAGACGCGAACGACGAGCTGAGCCTCATTGTCAGGGACAGCATCCTGGATGCCGATCTCGAGCTCCGTCCCGGCCTGCTGGCCCTGAGCGCCGGCATGCGTGCCGCGGACACCGAAGAGCTGGCCTCAGTGCTCAAACAGCCGCGCAACGAAGAGGGCCATTTCCTGGAGGCCCACGTGAAGCTGCGGCCCGTGGATATGCCCACGGAGGGCGTCTTTGTCTGCGGCACGGCCCACAGCCCGCAGCTCGTCTCGGAGTCCATATCCCAGGCCCAGGCCGCGGCATCCCGGGCCGCCACGATCCTCGCCAGGCAGAGCCTCACCCTGTCCGCGGTGACCGCCAGGGTGAAGCCGGAGCTTTGCGCCGCCTGTCTCGTCTGCGTGCGCAACTGCCCCTACGGAGTTCCCAGCATCAACGAGGAAGGGGTCAGCGAGATCGATCCGGCCCAGTGCCAGGGTTGCGGTATTTGCGCAGCTGAATGCCCCGCAGGGGCCATTCAGCTCAACTGGTTCGAGGACGAGCAGATCCTGGCCGAAATCGACGCCCTGCTCGAAGGGGCCTAATACGGGGCTTACCCCCGATAAACTGCCCGATGAATTGCGGGACTGATCCCGACGACTGGAGCACACCCAAACACATGGGGGAGGAGAGAGCATGAATTCCTTTCAACCCACTATCATTGCCTTCTGTTGCAGTTACTGAGGCTACAGCGCTGCGGACCTGGCAGGTTCCATGCGACTGGCATATCCCCCTGATATCAAGGTTATCCGGGTTCCGTGCACAGGGAAGGTGGATATAATCCACATCCTGCACGCTTTGGAAAAAGGGGCGGACGGCGTCTATCTCGTGGGCTGCCTGGAGGGTGACTGCCATTTCCTGCACGGCAACCTTCTGGCCAAGAAGCGGGTGAACCGGGCCCGAAACATTCTGAACAGCATAGGGCTGGATGGGGATCGGGTGCGGATGTACAACCTCTCCTCTGGCGAGGCTCCCCAATTCGCGCAGTACGCCAGGGAAATGGACGAACGTATCCGCGAGCTCGGCCCCAGTCCCATAAAGGCCGGGCTTTCCTCCGCAGCCTGAAAGGGTGCGCCCCGCTTCCCTTTGCGGTTTCGCCGAACCCATCCGCGGATGCAAAAGGCCCGCGCTTGAGGCCCTGGCGATTGCAAACAGGGAGCACGGGCATACCGAGAGCCGGATAAACAAGGGAGCTGGACCATGATTGTCGCCGATCAAAAGCCCATTTCGGAAATCATTGAGCTGATCAGCAGAGACAACTCCGTGCTGATCCTGGGATGCAACGAGTGTGTCACAGTCTGCGAGGCCGGGGGAAAAAAGGAGGTCTCGATCCTGGCTTCCGCCCTGCGGATGCACTTCATGCAGCAGGGGGAGCAGAAGCAGATCGAGGAAAGGACCCTGGAGAGGCAGTGCGACCATGAGTATCTGGAAGAGCTGCGGGACGAGATCGACCGCTACGATGCGGTGCTCTCCCTGGCTTGCGGCGCGGGGGTTCAGTTCACCGCGGAGAAATACTCCGCCACTCCGATCTATCCCGGGGTAAACACCAACTTCATCGGAGTGACTGAAGAGCGGGGATACTGGACCGAACGCTGTCAGGCCTGCGGTCAGTGCGTTCTGGCTCAGACCGGCGGAATCTGTCCGGTCTCACGGTGCGCCAAGCGACTCTTCAACGGTCCCTGCGGGGGATCGAGCCAGGGCAAGTGCGAGATCAACCCGGAGCTGGACTGTGCCTGGCAGCTGATCATCGATCGGCTCAAGGCCCTGAATAAACTGGAGTCCTACGAAGAGCTGGCCCCGATCAAGGATTGGTCCTCGGACCGGGACGGTGGCCCCCGAAAAGTCGTCAGGGAGGATGTCGAGTCATGAGCGCCAACACACCGAGCGGACTGGAAAAAGTTCTCGCGGACGGGCATTACGCAGTCACCACTGAGTGCGGCCCCCCTCGGGGCAGCGATCTGGGCTCCATCACCCAGAAGGCGGAATACGTCAAAGATCATGTCGACGCGATCAACGTCACGGACAACCAGACCTCGGTCACCCGGCTCTGCAGCCTGGCCTGCTGCATCCATCTCAAGCAGATGGGACTCGAGCCTATCCTGCAGATGGTCACCCGGGACCGCAACCGCATCGCCCTGCAAAGCGACATCCTCGGAGCCGCCGCCTTCGACATCCCCAATATCCTTTGCCTTTCCGGAGACCATCAGAGCTTTGGGGACCACGCCCAAGGCCAAAACGTGCATGACCTCGACTCCATGCAGCTCCTTCAGACAGTCCGGCATATGCGGGACGAAGGCGTTTTTCTCGGCGGAGACCCCATTCAGCGGCCCCCGGAAATGTTCGTGGGAGCGGCGGCCAACCCCTTTGCCGATCCCTTCGAGATCCGGGTGCCCCGACTGGCCAAGAAGGTCGCCGCAGGCGCGGAGTTCATCCAGACCCAGTGCATCTACAACCTGGACAAGTTCGAGGAGTGGATGAAGGGTGTCCGGGATCGGGGGCTCCACGAGCGAGTCGCCATTCTGGCGGGCCTGACCCCCTTCAAGTCCGCGGGCATGGCCCGGTTCATGAAGAACAAGGTGCCCGGAATGGACGTGCCCGACGAGGTGGTCAAGCGCATGGCGGATCAGCCCAAGGAGAAACAACCTGAGGAGGGGCTCAAGATCTGCATCGAGTCCATGCAGCGGCTCAAGGAGATCGAGGGCGTAAGCGGATTCCACATTATGGCTATCGAATGGGAGCAGAAAGTGCCGGAGCTTGTCGAGGGAGCCGGGCTCCATCCCAGGCCCTGGGCCTGAATGCCGAAATCCTGAAGGTTCCGGTTCCATTTTGAATCGCAAAGGAGGCAGAGATATGAGCCAGAAAAAACGCATACTGGTTGTCGACGACGACCCCGATTTCTGCGATGTGGTGCAGAGCAAGCTTGAAGGCCTGGATGTGGACGTGGACCTGGCCTATGACGGTGTGGAAGGCATGGAACGGGTCAAGGAAAATCCCCCGGATATCATCGTCCTGGACGTAATGATGCCGGAAAAGGACGGCTTCCAGATGTGCCGGGAAGTCAAGCAGGATTCCAAGTATCAGGACATACCGGTAATCATGCTCACTGCCGTTGCGGACCACATCGCGGACACCGCCTATTCCCAGTACGACGCTATGAGCATGGAAGCCGAGGACTATATTCCCAAGGGACCCGACTGCAGCAGCCAGGTCATCAAGAGCGTGCAGGAGTTCCTCTGATACGCAAAACCACATCAATCCCGAACAAAAGGGCCTCTGCCCCTGCAGGGGCCCGCTACCATCTCTTTCCTGCCTGCGAACCTCGCAGCTTCTCCCCCCGATCACGGGCCAGGACCGGGGGCCTTGGATGGCACCCCGATGCGTGCCCTGCGGTGTGTCTGCGTTCCGGGGATGCAAAGCTGCACTTCTCCTGGGCCGCGTGAGTCCTTGGCCGTCACAACAAGCACTATTTCAGCCCGGAAGGAGCGGCGTTAATGACATGATCCGCCAGACGTGCTACAGGAAAAGAGCTTGCATTCTTGTGACTCGGGACATGGAATTCGTGGCCGATTGTGGATAAGCCTGATCCATCCGAGAAAGGACTTTTTCAACAGTCTGCTATCGCCTGAGCTCGAACCCCCAAACAACGTCAGGAAAATCTCCTCCATGTTTAATCTGGACGCCCTGGGCCAGTGGCGGAGCTCGTATGAATCCGGAAACGCGCATCCTCATCATCGACGACGAACCCATCCTGCGTGAATCGCTTCAGGCCTGGCTGGAAAGGGACGGCTACTCCGTCGAGGCGGTGAGCACCGGAGATGAGGGCCTGGAGCGGGTGCAAAACACCTCCTTCGACCTTGTCTTTCTGGACCTCAAGCTGGAGGACATCGACGGCATCCAGGTTCTCTCCCGCATCAAGGAGGACGACCCGGACACCGCCGTGGTCATGATCACGGCCTACGGCTCGGTGCCCTCTGCCGTGGAGGCCATGAAGCAGGGGGCCGAAGACTATCTGCTCAAGCCCTTCGAGCCCGAGGAGCTGAACCTGCTTATCGAGAAGATCCTCTCCCACAAGGCCCGCGAGCGGGAAAACATCTATCTTCGGGAAGAACAGCGGGAGCGGAGCCGCTTTGAGAGCCTTTTGGGCCAGTCCGAGCCCATGCAGGAAATCTTCAACTTCATCGAGGATATTGCCCCTTCGGAATCAACCGTGCTCATAACCGGCGAAACCGGAACGGGCAAGGAGCTGGCCGCCAAGGCGATCCACGCCACCAGCCGCCGCTGCGAAGGCCCCTTCGTGGCGGTGAACTGCGGATCCCTCCCGGAACAGCTCATGGAGAGCGAGCTCTTCGGGTACGAGCAGGGCGCCTTCACCGACGCCAAGCAGAGCAAGAAGGGACGTCTGGAGCTGGCAAACACTGGAACCCTGTTTCTGGACGAGGTGGGCGAGATCGGGCCCAGAATGCAGATCGATCTCCTCCGGGTCCTTGAGGAGCGCTCCTTCACCAGGCTGGGGGGAACGCGGCCCATAAAGGCCGACTTCCGGGTCATCGCCGCCTCGAACAGGGACCTGGCCCGCGCTGTGCGTGAGGGCGGCTTCCGGGAGGACCTCTATTACCGCCTCAACGTCATTTCCCTGGAAATGCCCCCTCTCCGCAAGCGCAAGGAGGACATCCCCCTCCTGGGGGAGCACTTTCTCGCCCGTTTCCGGCAGGAAACCAAGAAGGAAGTCGAGCACATCAGCCGCGAGGCCCTGGATCTGATGATGCTCTACGACTGGCCGGGAAATGTGCGGGAGCTGGAGAACGCCATCGAGCGGGCGGTTGTGGTGGGCAAGAGCAAGAATATCCAGCCGGAGGACCTGCCCATATCCAGTGAGCCCGAAATCTGCGGGCAGGGCTCCCTGCAGGATATGGAAAAGGCACACATCCAGCACGTGCTCAAACAGAACGACTGGAACATCACCCGTAGCGCCAAGGTCCTGGGAATCGACCGCTCCACCCTCTACAAAAAGCTCAGGCGCTACAACCTCCGCTAGAAGGCCACGCCGGTTTTGGGACGGGAAATCATCATCTCCCCCATCGGGGAAATCCCCTCCTCGGTAACGGTTCCGGTGCGCAAGGCGGTCGCACGCAACTTCGGCCTCCCCGCCAGAATCACCCCTTTGCTCCAAAACATCGACTTCGCCTATTCCCCAGCCCGGCAACAACACCACTCCACCACCATCCTGGACAGGCTCGCAGAGCTGCGGCCAAGTCCTGGCTGCCGAATTCTGGCTGTCACATACAGGGATCTCTACATTCCCATTCTGACCCATGTCTACGGCGAGGCCCAGCTCAAAGGAAACGCGGCGATCATTTCCCTCTGTCGTCTCGCCGAGTCCGAGCCCCATTTCCATGTTGACGAGAGCGGACTGACCGCTCTGCGAAGCATCAAGGAAGCCCTGCACGAGCTGGGTCACACACTGGGCCTTACCCATTGCCGCGATGCGGGGTGCCTCATGCACTACTGCCGCAGGATGTCCGACGTGGACCACAAGTCGGAACACTTTTGCCGGTATTGCCGTGTTTGGCTGCGGGACGCCCTGGAGGAGGAAAGACTCAGCTTCAGCTCCCGGTAACCGGCAGGATGACGGAAAAGGTGCTCCCCTGGCCCTTCTGGCTGCGCAGGGAGATACTGCCGCCCATATCGTCCAGGATGCCCTTGACGATGGGCAGACCGAGTCCGGTGCCGCTGATGTTTTTCGTCTGCTTGTCCTTGACCCGATAGAATCGTTCAAAGATCCGGGACTGTTCCTCCTCGTCGACGCCTATACCGGTGTCTTCCACCTCGACGCGAACCCGGCCCTGTTCCACGGGACCGATCCGGACCGTGACGCGCCCCCCTTCCGGGGTGTATTTCACAGCGTTGCCCACAAGGTTGCCGAAGATGCTTTCCAGGGCCCTGGGATCGGCCATAACCTCCGGCTCCTCGCCAGCGGAATCCAGAACGAGCTCCTGGCCCTTTTCCTGGGCCCGCTCCCGGACGAATTCCACCTGGGACTGGAGCGACTCCAGGAGATTCACCCGCTGAATGTCGTTGAATGCGGACCCCCCCTCCACCCTGGAGAGATCCAAAAGGTCCTCGATCAGGGAGAGCATCCCCTTGGTTTTTTCCTTGGCCCGGGAAATGATGCGCTGTTCCTTTTCCGGCTGCTCGTGCTCCAGCATGTCCTGCAGCACCAGAGCCATCTGCTCATGGATCGTGGACAGCGGAGAACGCAGCTCGTGGGAGACCTTGGCCACGAACTCAGACTTGAGGCGGTCCATTTTCTTCAAATCGGAGATGTCGCCAAAGACGACCACTGCCCCCAGACACTCCCCTTCCTCACTCAGGACCGGATTGGTGCGGACCATGAAGAAGCTCCCGTCGCCCAGATCCAGCTCGTAGGAGGTCCCCTCCTGCCTGTCCGCTTCGGACTGGTTCCGGATCAGCTCGCAGAGCTCGCCGTCCTCCAGGCACTCCCCGATCTCGCAGCCGATGAGGCTCTCCTCGGTGGTCAGGACCTGTCTGGCTGTCTGATTCATCAAAACGATCCTGCCCTGGGTATTGGTCACGATCACCGCATGGGGCAGGGACTCGAGAATCGTCCGGATCCTGCTCTTCTCCGTGTTCAGATCGAGGAGCGCACGCTCCCTGTCCTGCTCCAGCCGGGTCCGCTCCTGCTCCAGGCGGATGCTGTTCAGGGCACGGTCCACCACCAGGGCCAGGTGGTCCTTGTCGAAGGGCTTGGGGATGAAGTCGAAAGCCCCCTGCTTCATGGCCTCGATCGCCGTTTCCAGGGTGGCGTATCCGGTAATGATGATAACCTGGACCCTGTAGCCCGCCTCCCGGATGCGGCGATGGACCTCCATACCGTCCATCCCCGGCATCTTCAGATCGAGCAGGACCACGGCCACATCCCGCTCCTCGAGGATGGACAGGGCCCGTTCCCCGTCCTGTGCCTGCAGCACGCTGCAGTCCAGACGCCGCAGGATCCGCTCCACTGCGACGCGGATGTGCTCCTCGTCGTCAACGACGAGGACATTGAGCCCGTCCTGTCGCTCAGAGGTCATGATCCCGTCCTCCGGATTGGACCAGGGGAAGATCGATGGAAAAGATCGCACCGCCTTCCTCCTGATTGGCCACGTGCAAGCGGCCCTGATGATTGCGAACAATGCGGTGGGCCACGATGAGTCCCAGACCGGTGCCGCTACTGCCCTTCTCCTTTCCGTTCTTCCCCGTTTCCTTCGTGCTGAAGAAGGGATCGAAAATGTAGGGCAGGACCCGAGGGTCGATTCCCGGACCGGTGTCCGCGATGATGATCCGGATCCAGTCCCCGGGCAGGGTCTGTGTGGCGATACGCAGGACTCCGCTCCCCTCCATGGCCTCGGCCGCGTTGATGATGATGTTCATGAAGACGTGACTGAGCTGCTGCAGATCGCACTCCGGATAGGGCAGGGCCTCCTCGAATTCCCTCCGTATCTCGATATTCTGGAATATGGCGTGTTTTTCCAGGAGGAAGATGGTCCTGTGCAGGGCCTTGTTGATGTCCTGGGGCTTGGCCTCGTAGGAGGACTGCTTGGCGAACTCCAGAAGCTCCCGGACGGTTTCCCGACAGCGATTCGTGTCCTCCAGGATGCGCTGCACGTCCTGCCGGGCCTCGTCGTTCAGCTCGTGCTCGTCCAGAATCAGCTGAGCAAAGAGATTGATCCCGGCCAGGGGGTTGTTGATCTGGTGCGCCACTCCTGCGGCGAGCTTCCCCAGGGCCGCCATCTTGGAGGACTGGAAGAGCTCCAGTCTGGTTTCCTCAAGCTCCTTTTCCATCCTGAGATCCTCGCGCAGATCGTAGAAGTACCCGATGGTGGCCACTTCCTCGCCCTCTTCGTAGATGATCGAGGCATTCAGGCTGACCGGGATCTGTTCCCCGTTTCGGGCCAAAAGCTCCACCTTGTGGGACTTGAGCTTGCCCCTGCCGCCCATGTCCTCGCTGCGAAGCATCCGCATCACTTCCCTGGCCTCGTCATTGGGATAGATGTCCCGGATGTCCAGCTTGGCCATGGCCTCTTCCCGGGTATAGCCGAGCACCTCTTCGGCCACATCGTTGAAGATGAGGATATTGCCCCGCATGTCCGCGGCTATGACCGCGTCCACCGAGCTCATGATCAGGTTGTGCAGGAAGGCGTTGGATTGTTCCAGCTTCTTGCGGAGACGATCCATTTTTGGGGGATCGAAATCCACCTTGGCCACGCAACCCGGACAGTGCTCGGACTGCAGAAGATAGCAGACCGCCTCCACCTCGAGGTTGGCCGCGTGTATGTTCTCCGCGGGATCGGGAAAGCCCTTCCGCCCTCCTTCCCTGGAAGGACACTCCGGACAGGGATCTTCACGACCATAGTAGAAAGCATAGCAGCGTTTGCCCACCATGTCCCTGCCGTGTCTGTGCTTGGCGTACTCATTCGCCGCCACGATCACCAGATCCGGAGAAATGACCGCAAGCTCCCTGTCCAGGGACTGCACGGTTTCCAGGAGATAGGAGCGCTCCTCGTCACTCGGCATATTTGCCCCCTAGCGTCCTGTTCACATACCACGCGCAGGGAAGTTCTTCGCGAGTGCTTCTCCTGTCCGCAACTCCGGCTCCCGATTTTGAACCCCTCGCGCAGGGCATTCCTGCCTTACCCACTCTCCATTTTGTATTTTTTTGAACTTCCTTGGCGCATTTCAGCTCACAAAATATGATCTGTTTTTTGGCACGCGAACACTGTTACGGAACGGAGGCAGCCGAGATGCATAGTGAATCGCCATAACCGCTCTGATTTGTTCACCAAGAGACACTGGGATTTTGACACAGAATATATTTGATCCCTTCCTCTGCTTTCCCGGTGGAGCCGACCGCTACTCGCGCCGGTAACGCCGCACCGTGCCCCCCGGCCTGTCGATGAGCTGCATGTTGGTCAGGCTCTCGTTCTGACGGGCCTTGTCGAAATACATCTCTCCGGCGTTCCGGCAACGCTGACAGGCCCCTCTGGGGATTTCGATGCCCAGACAGTTCTTGCGCCTGGTGGAAGAGGTCTCCATGAGCAAGAGCCCCGAACAGTCATCGCAGTCCAGGAGATGCTCCTTCTGGCGTTCGGTGATGAAGTCGGTGTCGTAGAAGATATCCTTGGAACGGATGAAGTAACCGTCCTCCATATCCCGGCTGACCCCCGGAGAAGGAGGATGGAAATAGCTCTGCAGAGTACTGGAGCAGATCTGCTGGATGTACTCCCGGGTCCGCTTGTCCTGTCGCAGTTTCTCCGGATCAAAATCCGGCTCCCGCACGTAGGAATAATCCATTCCGGCCATGGCCAAAATGATTCCGGTATTCACATAAGGCAGGGCCCCGTGGATGGAGTAGCCTCCCTCCAGGACCGCGATGTCCGGATCGAGCCTCTGGTTCAGCGCGGCATAGCCCTGGGCGGAGAAGTTCATGTCCGTGAGGGGGTCGGAAAAGTGGTTGTCCTGGCCCGCGGAATTGATCACGATTTCCGGCTGGAAGTCCTCCAGGACGGGCAGGACCACCTCGTCCACCGCGTGCAGGAAGCCCTCATCCGAGGTCCTCGGCGGGAGGGGGATGTTAATGTTTTTGCCCAGGGCCTTGGGTCCGCCCAGCTCGCTGGCAAACCCCGAGCCCGGAAAAAGGGTGCGGCCGTCCTGGTGCAGGGAAATATACAGGGTCTCCGGATCGTGCCAGTAGACATCCTGAGTCCCGTCCCCGTGATGACAGTCCGTGTCCACGATGGCCACTCGGCCCACCCCGTAGTGCTCCCGAAGGTACTCCACCATGATGGCTTCCATGTTCACGTTGCAGAAGCCGCGCCCTCCGTGCACGGTCTTCATGGCGTGATGCCCCGGGGGACGAACCAGGGCGAAGGCCTTGTCCGCATGCCCCTCCATGAAGAGCCTGGCCGCCTTGATCGCTCCCCCGGCGGAAATCAAATGGGACGGAGTGAGATTGGACTCGGTGTCCGGAAAGCTGAAATGGACCCGCCGCACATCGTCCATGCCGGCCTCGTCCGGCCGGTGCTCCTCGATCCCGGGAATGTCGAAGACCCCTTCCTCCTTGAGCTGGTCCATGGTATAGAGCAGGCGCTCCTGGCGCTCGGGGTGCGTCGGGCTGATGGCCCAGTCGAAGGCGGGGAAGAAGACCACGCCTAGCCGGTTGGCAACTCCTTGCATGCGCACTTGACCACTCCTTCGTATTCAGGGGTGATACCCGGTTTGATCTGGCACTTGACCCGTATGTCCTGACCCACGGTATGCATGCCCCGGACCATGTTCATGGCGCTTTCCTCCACGATCTCCGCCTCGGAGGGATCCACGGCCCAGTTATAGCTTTCCCGCACGTGGCGACAGAGATCCTCCGCCAGGTCCTGCTTGGCCTGCTTCAGGCTGTAGTCCCGGGTCACGGTCTCCTGTCTCCCCATCACGGGGACGGTGAGATTGCCCCGGGACGTATCCGCGAAGAGCTCCGCCTGCATGGTGGGACGGGCGAGAGCCGCTCCCAGCGCGTTGGCCACTCCCGCATTCTCGGGCACCACCACGGGCAGGCCGAACTCCCGGCTGAGGTAGGGGGCCATGACCCGGGCCGGCCCTCCCATCAGATAGAGTCTTCTGGGTTCGATCCTTCGGGATTCCAGGAATTCGTGCACGGTATACACCGGCCGCTCGTTGATCCGCTCCAGCATGGCCATGGTCTGTTCCCGCAGCCTGCGGCAGCTGTGGCGCACCACCTGCTGCGCGGCGTCCTCCATGGAACACTGCAGACCGCCCCCCAGATCGTGCATCCCCTGGACCGAGGCCTCGCGATCCCCGAAGCACTCCTCGGCAATGCAGTTCAGGGCGTCCACCAGGGTGGCCTGGCCGCCGCCGCGGGCCAGACAGGCCCCTCGTCGCATGGGCCCGACCCTGAGCCCCTCTCCGTCCAGACCGACTGCCGAATCCCCGCCCAGGCCGATGGACTCGGTCTTCATGGCCCGGACCAGCGTGGGCTTGTGCACGAGCTCCACCCGTTCCGCCTCCACAAGGGGATCGCCTCCGGCGAAGACTCCCACGTCGGTGGTGGTCCCGCCCACGTCGAGCATCAGGGCGTCCTCTTCGATGTCGCACAGGGCCATGAGCCCCATGACACTCGCGGCGGGCCCGGAAAAGATGCTCTCCACCGGGGTTCGCCGCGCCTGGGACAGGGGCATGGTCCCTCCGTCCGCCTTGAGGATGTTCAGTTGCGGAAAGAGGTTGTATTCCCGGAGGGAGTCCTCCACGGAGTTGGCAAAGCTGTTGAACAGGGGCCAGACCGCGCTGTTGTAGTAGGAAGTGGCGATCCTGCGGGGAAAGTTGAGCTGGCCGGATATCTGGTGGCCGGCGGTCAGGAAATCGGCCCGTTCGGAAAGGGCATCGATCATTTGTTCCTCGTGACCCGGATTGCGCGGAGAAAACTTGCCCACCGCCGCAAAGACCCGCAAGCCCTGATCCAGGAAGCGGCTCGCGCAGCGCTCCACCTGGTCCATATCCAGGGGCTGGATCTCTTCACCGCGGTGGTCCAGAGCGCCGCGGATCACCTCGTAGTGGTCCCCGATCCGGAATTGTTCCGGGTCCATACCCGGGCCTGCGCTCACCATGACCCCTACCGGGGTCAACTCGTCCTGGACGATGGCGTTGGTGCACAGGGTCGTGCTCAGGTTAAAGCGCTGCACCTCCACATCTCCGGCCGTTTCCCGAATCCTGCCCAGTGCCGCCCGAATGGACTGGAGCAGGTCGTCCTGCTGGGTCTCCACCTTGGCCGAAGCCAGCAGGCCGGAACGGTCCAGGAGGACGGCATCCGTATGCGTACCTCCGACATCGATTCCCAGTAGCATATGTCTCTCCGCAGGATGTTTGCCCCGGTGCGCGTCCCCGCGCGGCCCGGCCGCACACGGAATCGACGCCCACAGCTCGAGGAAAATTGCGCCACCCGGGATTTTCTACTACAAAAGGGTTCTCTGCGGGCCGCCCCAGCCCCGGAGCAAAAGGGCGGCAGCTTGTTTCGTGCGGCGGACACAGGGGCCAGATCCTGATGAACGGTAGCGCGCCCACACTTATCACGTCAAGGCGAAAGACACGGACAAAAGGACCCATTACCTGTTGAAAAAGACCTTATCAGGCAGGAGGCTCAAAAATCCCAAGGGGCAAGCTCGAAAAAAGTTCAAGGTCATTGTTTCCCCGGTGAAATCTTCTTTGTTGCACTGGAGCGTAGTCAGTCTCCTTGAGAGCTTGAATCCCGCACCTATTTGTGAAGCCAAGTCAATCAGACGCTCGTTTGTCAACTCAAATAGGTGCGGGACAACGCAGCAATTGGGAGATTGGGCCACCCTGCTCAGGAGAAGACACCATGCCACAAGCAGCCGTATTGATCGGAAGCATTTCGGACAGGGAAACCCTGCAGCCCTGCCTGGACATCCTGGACCAGCTCGGAGTGGACTACAGCTTCACGGTCACCTCAGCCCACAGAACTCCTGAACGTACCCGGAACATTGTCCGGGACCTGGAGGAAAAGGGCTGCCAGGTCTTTATCTGCGCCGCAGGGCTTGCCGCGCACCTGGCCGGTGCAGTCGCCTCCGGGACCACCAGGCCCGTCCTCGGCGTACCCGTCTCCGCCTCGAGCCTGGGCGGCATGGACGCCCTGCTCTCCACGGTGCAGATGCCCCCTGGCTATCCCGTGGGCACCCTCGGGCTGGACAGGGTCGGGGCAAGGAACGCGGCTTGGCTCGCCGCCCAGATCCTGGCCCTGCACGACGAAAACATCCGGCAGGCCCTGGAACGGTCCAGGCAGGAAATGGCGGACAAGGTGGCCCGCGACGCGGAGAGTCTCTCCGATTAGGCCGTTGCGGAATCGCTGTCTCTTTGGCGGGCTCGCCCCGTTTGGCGGGTGCGCCCCATCTGTCGGGGCGAGCGCTCTTGCGCCCTGGCCCTGCCGGGACCACTACTGTTTGCTGTGCCCGAATCCGCCGGAGCCTCGGTCCGTCGTGCCGAGCTCTCCCACGGGAAGGAACTCGGCCTGGTAGGCAGGCATGAACAGGAGCTGGGCGATGTGCTGCCCCCGATACACCGGACGGGACTGCTGGCTGGTGTTTTGCAGGGAAACGATTACCTCTCCGCGATAGTCCGGATCGATCACTCCCACTCCCTGGCTAACCACCAGCCCCTGCTTGGTGCCCAGTCCGCTGCGGGAAAAGACGAACCCCGCCACATTCGGCTCTTCGATTTCCAGGGCCAAACCGGTCCCCACGGCCATCCTTGCTCCGGGATGAATCCAGATGCAGTCCCGGTCCAGACAGGCCTTGAGATCGAGCCCGACGGAGGAGTTTGTTGCGTATCCCGGCGGCTCCTGCCGCCACAGCGGATCGAGAAACTTGACCTTCACCTGGAGTCCGTTGGACACTTTATCCTCCTTGCTGTTTGATCCGTTGACGAAAAGGGGCACACGGAGTAGACATCCTTCTTCTTCAACTTCGATTCCCGGGCCGACCCGGGCACAACCAAGCATGAAAATGCCGCGAGGCATTAGCGGGTGGAACGCTGAAGCGCAGGGTTCATCACGGGTTTCACA
>CAYNCR010000019.1:0-18535 GCA_964395575.1 uncultured Desulfohalobiaceae bacterium | reverse complement strand
AAAGTCGCCCTTCTACGGACAGCGACTGGAGGGGATCGATGCGAGCTCGCTGAACAGCCCCGAGGCCATCAGGCAGCTGCCGCTGACCACCAAGGACGACCTCCGGGACTATTATCCGTTGGGCTTTCTGACCCAGCCCGTGGAGAACATGGTGCGCCTGCACGCCTCATCGGGCACCACGGGAAGCCCCACGGCTATTCTCTATACCAGGCAGGACCTCGCCAACTGGTCCGATCTGGTGGCCCGCTGCATGCACATGGCGGGCGTCCGTTCCACGGACATCTTCCAGAACCTGAGCGGATACGGACTTTTTACCGGAGGCCTGGGTATCCACTACGGCGCCGAGAGGCTGGGCTGCCTGACCATCCCCTCAGGAGCCGGAAACAGCAAGCGGCAGATCAAGCTGCTGCGGGATTTCAAGGTGAGCGTGGCCCATATCATCCCCTCCTACGCCCTGCACCTGGCCACGGTGATCCGGGAATCGGGGATCGACCCGGCGGATCTGCCCCTGCGAATCATCCTTATCGGGGCCGAGCCCCATACGGAGCAGATCCGGCAGCGTATCGAGACGACCTACGGGGTGAGCGCATTCAACTCCTACGGCCTCTCGGAGATGAACGGTCCCGGCGTGGCCTTTGAGTGCCCGGAGCAACAGGGCATGCACCTTTGGGAGGATTCCTATATCATGGAGATCCTGGATCCCGAGACCCTGGATCCCGTCCCCGAGGGGGAATACGGTGAGCTGGTCATGACTTCCCTGACCCGTGAGGGGATGCCGCTCATCCGCTATCGCACCAAGGACCTGACCCGAGTCGTTCCGGGAGTCTGCCCCTGTGGCCGAAACCATCGGCGCATCGAGCGCATAACCGGCAGAACGGACGACATGATCATCCTCAAGGGAGTGAACATCTACCCCATGCAGGTGGAGAAGATCCTCATGGACATTCCCGAGGTGGGGCAGAACTACCAGATCGTGCTGGAGCGCTCGGACTATATCGACCATATGCGGGTGCGGGTGGAGATCAAGGACGAATATTTCGTGGAGGACATGCGGGCCCTCAAGGGCCTGGAGCAGAAGATCGCCCGCAGCCTTCGGGAGGAAATCCTGATCAGTCCCAAGGTGGAGCTCGTGGAGCATCGCAGCCTGCCCCGGAACGAGGGGAAGGCGGAGCGGGTCGTGGACATGCGGCAGACCGAGAACTGATGGGTTATGATCTATCTGGCGGCTGTCTTTCTTTTCCTGGTCATGCTTCTGGCATGGGCCTCCATCTTCTTCAGCCTGCCCGGCAACTGGATCAATGTGGCCCTTCTGGGCCTGTGGAAGCTCTTCCACCCGGAGATGCCCGCAGGGTGGTGGTTCTTTCTGGGGTTGATCCTGCTGGCGGGGATCGGGGAGATCCTGGAGTTCGCCAGCCAATGGTGGGGAGGCAAGCGCTACGGGGGAAGCACCAGGGGCAACTGGGGCTCTCTCGCCGGCGCCCTGGTCGGCGCGATCGTCGGGGCGCCTTTTCTCCTCGGGGTGGGGGCCCTTGTGGGCGCCGTGGCCGGCGCCTTCCTGGGCAGCCTGATTATGGAGCTCGTGTCCCGCAGGGAGATAGCCCGGGCTATTGAAGCCTCCAAGGGGGCCATGCTGGGCCGGGTCCTCGGATTTGCGGCCAAGGCCGGGCTGGGCATGGTGCTCATCGTTTTGGCCCTGCCCAAGGTCTGGCCCTGAGGGAGCGAATACTATGGCGCATACGCGAGACGCATTCCCCACCTACCGGGGAGAGATGGAATATGTCTGTCAGGGATGCGGGAGCCGTTTTTCTGCTGCGGAGCTCCACTATACCTGCCCGGACTGCGGCGGGGTGTTTCTTCTGGAGAACACGCGCTTTGCGGAGCTGAAGGAGACTCCGGGCGAGACATGGCGGGAGCTATTCGACGCCAGGGCTGCCTCCAAGAATCAGGCCCTGCAGGGTATTTTCCGCTTCTACGAGCTCGTGGCCCCCATTCTGGAACCCGAGGACATCGTGAGCCCTGGCGAGGGCCAGACACCGGTGGTGCGGGCCAATAGGCATCTGGAACAGCGGGTGGGACTGCCCCTGGCCTTCAAGAACGAGGGGCAGAATCCGAGCGCCTCCTTCAAGGACCGGGGCATGGCCTGCGCCTTCAGCTACTTGCACTCCGTGCTGCGCCGAAAGCAGTGGGAGCGGCTGCTCACGGTCTGCGCCTCAACAGGCGACACCTCGGCATCGGCGGCCATGTACGCCGCCTATGTGGGCCCGCCGGTCACCTCGGTGGTCCTTCTGCCCCAGGGCAGGGTAACCCCGCAGCAGCTGGCCCAGCCCCTGGGAAGCGGGGCGCATGTCCTGGAGCTGCCCGGAGTCTTCGACGACTGCATGAGGGTGGTGGAATACCTGGCGGAAAATTCTCCCGTGGCCCTTTTGAACTCCAAGAACAGCTGGCGTATCCTGGGCCAGGAGACCTTCTCCTTCGAGGTGGCCCAGTGGGCGGACTGGCAAACAGGGGACAAGGCGGTTTTCGTTCCCGTGGGCAATGCGGGCAATATCTCCGCGATCATGGCCGGCTTCCTCAAGCTCCACAAACTGGGGATCATTGGGCAGCTGCCCCGGATTTTCGGGGTGCAGTCCTCCCACGCGGATCCAGTGTACCGCTATTACAGCGCCCCGCCACAGGAGCGCGTCTACGAGCCGGTCTCCGTCAGGGCCAGCGCGGCCCAGGCGGCCATGATCGGCAATCCGGTCTCCTTTCCCCGTGTGCAGGCCCTTGCAGAGGAATATCAGGCCCGGGCGGGGGAATCCGGCTTCCAGGTGGTTCAGGTCTCGGAGCAGGATATTGTGGAAGGGATGCTCGAGGCGAATCGCCACGGGCACATCGCCTGCACCCAGGGCGGGGAGTGCCTTGCCGGGCTCATTCGGGCCCGCGAGGAGGGAGCCATTTCCGGAGACACGACAGCCGTTCTCAACGCCACGGCCCACTCCCTGAAATTCCAGTCCTTTCAGCAGATGTACTTCGAGGACAGCTTTCCCCCGGAATACGATATCGAGCCGAGGTCCGAGCTGATCAATCAGCCGCAGGCGATACAGAGGGGAGAGGCCTCCCCGGACGGGGACCGCCAGGCCTTTATTGTCGAGGCTGCGGCGGAAGTCATGGACAAGCTCGGTTTGTCGGGAAGCTAGTCCTGCTTCTGGAAGCTTTCCCCACTGGAACCGGCGAGACCCAGGTCGCTCTCCAGCTGTCCCAGCAGCGATCTGTCCGTGAAGTCGAAGGTGAGCGGGGTTAGGGTGATGAAGCCCTGGGTGAGGAGGGTCCTGTCTGTCTCCGGCTCCAGCTTCTCCTCGAGGATCTCGCCGCAGAGCCAGTAGTAATCCCGCCCCCTCGGATCCGTCCGCTTTTCGTACCAGTCCTCGTACACCGCGCTCGTCTGGGAGCAGCACCTGATGCCCTTGCTCTCTTCCAGGGAACAGTCTGGAAAGTTGAGGTTGATGACCCTGTTGGCGGGCAGGTCCTGCCAGTCTATCCGTTCCAGGAGCCCGGCGGTGTAGCGGGCCTGTTCCGTGAGGTCCGCAGGATTGAAATGATCCACCGAGACAGCCATGGACGGCGTGCCCACAAGAGCGGCCTCGGTTGCCGCAGCCACTGTTCCCGAATAGAGAACGTCCACACCCACGTTGGCTCCGCTGTTGATTCCGGAGATGAGAAGGTCCGGCTGGAAGCGGAAGACCGTGCCCAGGGCCATCTTGACGCAGTCCACGGGCGTGCCCGAGACTCCGGTGCCCTGGAAGTTGTTTTCCTTGACCTCCCTGATGCGCAGGGGCAGGCTCAGGGTCACCGCGTGCCCCACAGCGGACTGTTCCGTGAGGGGAGCGACGATGTGGACCCTGTGTCCGGCCCGCTTGAGCTCGCGCGCCAGACAGCGCAGGCCCACCGCCCAGATGCCGTCGTCGTTGGTCAGAATGATATCCATGGCTCATTCGTCCTTGTTGCCGTTTTCGGGCTGCAGCTCAAGGCATTGGCCCTTTGTCCGCATCGAAGGGTTTGCGGGCTTTGAAAAAACTGCCGAATCAGGCTAGAGTAGTCTGTCTGTGAGCCGAGCGAGGCTCTGCGCTTCCACAGGCCGGGAAGCGCGAGCGGCAGGCTGCCCGCCTCGCGAGAAGTGTCTCTCTGCGCAGGAGGTGACACGCTTTCGCACCCTACGGCCGCTTTCTTGCAAGGGCGCGTCGTCCCCGATGGCTCGCGCGGCTCGATGACGATGGATGCGCCCTTTTGTCAAAGAGCCTTGTATAACCCAAACCGGAGTGCATGACAAGGCCGATGTACAGAAAGACATGCCCCATACGCGAATTTCGGACTGGCCAGGAGGTGGAGGACGTCTTTGTCCTGGTTCAGGCCAGGCAGGCGGCCTCCCGCAACGGGCCCTACTGGGACCTTCGCCTGCAGGACGCGACCGGCCAGATCGAGGCCAAGATCTGGTCTCCGCTGAGCAACGAATACACGGATCTCAAAGCGGAACAGGTGGTGCGGATACGGGCTCAGGTGCGTACCTTCCGGGAGCAGCAACAGCTGGTCCTCTCCGAGCTGACCCATCTCCAGGAGGGTGATTTCGACTGGTCCGAGCTGTTGCCCAGCAGCGATCCCCCTCCGCAGGAGCTGCTGCAGGAGCTGGAGCGTCTGTGCCGCAACGAGCTGAGCAACACGGGCTGGAAAAAGCTCTGCCGGGAAGTCTTCGGCAACAAGGACACGCGGAGCAGGCTTCTCGCCGCCCCCGCGGCCAAGGCCATCCACCATGCCTATCGCGGAGGCCTGCTGGAGCACACCCTGCATGTGGCCAGGACCTGCCTGGCCATATGCGACCTCCGTCCCGACCTGGACCGGCAGATCCTCCTCGTCGGCGCGGTGGTGCACGACCTGGGCAAGGCCTGGGAGCTGCACTACGGAGTGGCCCCGGAGTATACAGATACCGGACAACTGCTGGGCCACATCGTGCTGGGGCTTCAGGTCCTGGAGCCGATCATGAGCCGCATCGATGAGCTCGATTCCGAGCTGCTGCTGCATCTTCGGCATCTTATCCTGAGCCACCATGGTGAGTTCGAATACGGCTCCCCCAAGCGGCCCAAGACCAAAGAGGCCTTTGTCCTGCATTTCGCGGACAATCTCGACGCCAAGCTGAACACCGTGGATGCGGCTCTCGAGGGACGGGACGAGGACGACGCCTGGTCCCCATACCAGCGCTCCCTGGAGCGCAAGGTCTACCGGGCCAGCAGCACGAGCGATTTCGACAAGGGCGCTGACACGTCTTCCAAGAGTGCGAGCAGGCGATGTTTATTACCTTTGAAGGAATAGAGGGATCGGGCAAGAGCACCCAGGCGGAAATGCTGGCAGAGAATCTGCGCAGGCGCGGCCTGGATCCGCTGCTGAGCAAGGAACCCGGGGGGAGTCCCTTGGGCGGGCAACTGCGGCGCATCCTCCTGGATACGGCAAGCACGGACCTCACCGAGGAAGCGGAGCTCTTCCTTTATCTCGCGGACAGGGCCCAGCATGTGGCCCAGGTCCTGGCGCCCGCCCTGGAGCGGGGACGGGTGGTGATCGTGGACCGCTACATCGACTCCACTCTGGCCTATCAGGGATGCGGAAGAGGAGTGCATCCCGAGGCGATCCCCGAGCTGAACCGGATCGCCTCGCGCGGCGTGTATCCTGATCTTACCTTTGTCCTGGACCTCGAGGCCCGGGAGGGGCTCGAGCGGGCCAGGGGACGGAATGCGGAGAACGGAGCCCATGAGTCGGAGGGGCGCTTCGAGGCCGAAGACCTCGCCTTCCATCAGAGAGTGCGGCAGGAATACCTGCGCCTGGCAGAGGCCCACCCCCAGCGAATCTGCCTGATGGATGGCGGCGCCCCTGCGCAGACCGTCCAGGCGACCGTTTGGGAAACGGTTGAGGCAAAGCTGGCGGAGAGGGCCAGATAACGGGAATCGTTACGACCCGGATTCTGTTAGCCTTGAGTTGACATCCCTGGGGAAATGCCTACTATTATTACACTGTGGAAGAATCGTTTCCCCAACGCAAGTCATCAATAAGGAGAGCGTTATGCCCGATAGTGTGAAGCTCTATGCATTGAGCACCTGCTCCCATTGCAAGAAGGCCAAGGAGCTATTGGAGCAGAAAGGTGTGAACTTCGACGCCACGGATGTGGACCAGCTCGAGGGAGATCAGCGGCAGCAGGTTATCGAGGAGGTCAAGCAGTACAATCCCTCGCTCTCCTTTCCGACCCTGGTGATCGGTGAAAGATGCATCGTGGGGTACAAAAAGGACGAGATCGAGGAGGCGCTGCAGGGCCATGTATGATGTGGATACCTTGTATGCCAAGCTGAAGGAGCTTCAGGAGCCCAGGGGGCTCTACTTCAACAAGGACGAGGCCCTGGTTCGGGACCTCTTGAACAGCCTTCTGATCAACAGGGAGCGCTACGGGTATATGGCCTGCCCCTGCCGGCTGGCCAGCGGGGTCTACGAGATGGACAAGGACATTCTCTGCCCCTGCCCCTATGCCTGGCCGGATATCCGGGAATACGGAAGCTGCTACTGCGGGCTCTATGTCTCTCCGGAATGGAATGAGGGCACCATCCCCCATGTGCACGTTCCCGAAAGACGACCTCCCGAAAAGCTGCTCGCAGCGCTTCAGGCGGCCGGCTGAAGCGGGGCCGCCGGAAAGAGCTTCAGCATGTGAAGCGCTTTGAGACGACGGGAGGTGGAATACCCAAGGAGGATATCATGCAGGAAAAAGTCCAGGAGACACTGGAAAAGATCAGGCCCCAGCTCCAGGCCGACGGCGGGGATGTGGAGCTGGTGGGGGTGACCGAGGACAGCGTGGTGCAGGTGCGCCTGCAGGGCGCCTGCGCCGGTTGCCCCATGTCCCAGATGACGCTCAAGAACGGGATTGAGCAGGCCCTGAAGAAGGAAGTCCCGGAAGTGAAGTCCGTGGAAGCGGTTTAGTGTCGTGTGTTATAGGTTCTGTCTCAAATAGTGGCACTTTCTCATGTTGATTTTCTTTTTCAATTTGACCCACTCTTCAACGACACGGAAATTCGAAATTCGAATATCGAATTTCGAAACCGAAACAAACTCGAATAATGACCAAAATGACTAAGTCTAAGTCAGTTGTGTTTGGTAATTATTTCGGAATTCGGATTTCGATATTCGAATTTTGTGAATGTAAAATAAATGAAATGAATCAATTGCCGAAAATTGAGACAAAATTTTTGAGACGCAGTACCAGGTTCCCGGGGAATCTACCCGGGACATTCAGGGTGTTCGGACGCGCTGTCTCCGGAGAGAGCTGACCGTCGGCCCTTGGCCGGCGGGATCCCTCTCCGGATGCGGTGCGCCCGTGGTCTCCAGATCCGCATTCCTTGCCCACGTGGAACGGCTTTTCCGAGCAGGCGGGCGTATCCCGCCTTTTTTACTTCGGATACTGATCACTTGAAACGCAGTGCGGAGAGGGAAGTATGCAGAAAGTGGTGACGCGGTTTCCCCCCAGTCCCACGGGGTACCTCCATATTGGGGGCGCACGAACCGCCCTGTTCAATTGGTTGCTGGCCAGGAGCATGGGCGGGCGCTTTGTGCTCCGGATGGAGGATACCGATGTGGAGCGATCCAGCAATGAGATGACCGAGTCCATTCTGGAAGCGATGCGCTGGCTGGGGCTTGATTGGGACGAGGGACCCTATTACCAGTCGCAGCGTTTTGATCGATACCAGCACTTTATTGACCAGCTCCTGGACAGGGGCATGGCCTACTACTGCAGCTGCACCCCGGAAGAAGTGGAGCAAATGCGGGAGGAGGCCCGGAAGAAGGGAGAAAAACCCAAATACAACGGACGCTGCCGCGAGCAAAACCTAAGTCCGGGGCCCGAGCGGGTGATTCGCTTCAAGTCGCCCCTCGAGGGCGAAACCGCGTTCCAGGATATCCTCAAGGGCAATGTGGCGGTGGATAACAGGGAGCTGGACGACTTTGTCCTGCGCCGCGCGGACGAAACCCCGACATACAATCTGGCAGTCGTGGTGGACGACCTGGATATGGAGATCACCCACATCCTGCGCGGTGACGACCACTTGAGCAACACCCCCAAGCAGGTTCTCCTCTATCGT
The DNA here is from genome assembly GCA_964395575.1 of uncultured Desulfohalobiaceae bacterium. Taxonomy (GTDB): domain Bacteria; phylum Desulfobacterota; class Desulfovibrionia; order Desulfovibrionales; family Desulfothermaceae; genus JAIPDU01. The sequence continues at coordinate 10,394 of CAYNCR010000019.1, read as the reverse complement.
GCGCTGGACGCGGAGCTGCCCGTCTTCGGCCATGTGCCCATGATCATGGGGCCGGACAAGAAGCGGCTCAGCAAGAGGCATGGGGCCATGTCCGTGCTGGAATACAGGCGGCAGGGGTATCTGCCCGAGGCGATGTGCAATTATCTGGCCCGCCTGGGCTGGTCCTACGGGGATCAGGAGATCTTTTCCTCACTGGATGAGCTTGTGGAGAAGTTCTCCCTGCAGAACCTGAGCAAGTCCGCCTGCGTCTTCGATCCGGACAAGCTGTCCTGGGTGAACAGCCAGCACATCAAGGCGGGGACTCCGCAAAGCCTGGCCCCCATCCTCGGGGACTTCCTGGAAGCCAACGATCTGCCCCGCTCGGAGCAGTCCTTCCTGGAACAACTGATTCCTCTGCTGCAGCCCCGGGCCAAGACAATGCAGGAGATGGCCCAGTGGGCGGCCCCCTTTGTCCGCGGTGATGATGAGCTCACCTACGATTCCGGGCTTGTGGAGAAGTTCATCACCCCGGAGGTCGCCGCCTACCTGCAGCGGATGCAAACGGATCTGCGGGATCTGCAGCGGTTCGACCAGGAGAGCCTGGAGGCCTCCATGAGCAATTTTCTGGAGGAGCAGGGGATTCGCTTCAAGCACATGGCCCAGCCCATTCGCGTGGCCCTGACCGGAAGCAAGGCCAGCCCAGGGCTTTTCGAGACAATGGAGCTGTTGGGCCGGGAAAGTGTTCTGACGAGGTTGGAACGGGCCTTGCAGTTGGTAGAGACCTAGTACAGAAAAAGAGCCCGCCGGGCCCGAAAGGGCCCGGCGGGCAGTCGATAAACCGAGATTCTGTCAACAGTCGGACAAGGGTAGCGGAAGTGCTTTCCGGTTAGCGCATAGCCGGCTTGCGGATCGCCCCGTTGCGGATGCACCGAGTGCATGCCTTGACCCGCTTGACGCCGCCAGAGGGCATTTGGGCCCGAACCTTCTGCAGGTTGGGCTTAAAACGGCGCTTGGTCTTGTTGTTGGCATGGCTTACATGAAACCCGACTTGGGGTGTTTTGCCGCATATTTCGCATGTCTTGGCCATAAAGAAACCTCCCATGGGCAGTGATTTGCTCCTCGAAGAATCCCGCCGGTTATATCCGTAAACGCGGATGCGCTCCAGGCAGGCAAAGAGAAGACTGTATACCAAGTTTCAGGAAAATGCAAGGGTAAACCTTGACAAATGGGTTGTTGCCTAAGTAAATAAATACGTTTCAGGACGTTCATTATGTCGACTTATTGGATTGATCTCAAGGACCTGCCTCATGAGGGCCGGGATTACCGTGTGGAGGAGCAGTCGGTGTGGGAGGACCCCATTGCCGAATTCGACCTCCCCTACACCATCATCGAGGCCTTGCAGGCGGATGTGCATATTTCCCCCCAGGACAAGGGCTATCTGGTCAAGGGCGATCTCCGGGGAGCCATTGATATCCCCTGTGATCGCTGTGCGGAAAGCTGCCGGATTGTTCTGGCCGCCCACTTCAGCATCTTCGAGGAATCGGACCCTTCCCTGACCGAGGAGGAGCTTCTCGGACCGAAGTTCCTGTGGCAGGAGAATAACGTCTGGTTTCTGGAACTGGGCGGTGTGCTCTGGGAACAGCTCCAGCTCAATGTCCCGTTCAAGCATGTTTGTGGCGAGGAATGCCAGGGGGTTTGCCCCGACTGCGGCGCGAACTTCAATCTCGGCGTCTGCGAGTGTCAGGCCGAGGAAGGCGATCCCAGGATGGCCGTGTTTCGGCGGCTGAAGATCGAATAGGGCCATTGTCTGGAATCAACCGCCTCCTCAAGGAGGTGCTGCGGCCGAAGGATTCGCTGGAGAGGGCCCCTTCGGTTTGCTTTTCGCCCGAGCCCATGATAGACACCCTCAGCAGCGCCGCGCGACCTCGTTGCGGCTCTGCAAAACAGACAGGAGAATCGAGGATGGCAGTACCCAAGAGAAAGGTCTCCAAATCCAGAAAGGGGATGCGTCGTTCCCATGACGGCGTGTCCAAGCCCACGGTGACACTCTGTTCCTGCGGCGAGCCGGCCATGCCCCACAGGGTCTGTCCCGCCTGCGGGAAATACAAGGACAAGCAAGTGGTGGGCGGCTCGAATGAGCAATAACGGGACGACCATGGCCATCGATGCCATGGGCGGGGATTCCGGTCCGTCCGTAATCGTTCCCGGAGCTTTGGAGGCCGCCCGCGCCACTGGCGCCGGCCTCAAACTCGTGGGCAGGGATAGCGACCTCCGTCACGAGCTGGAGAAGCATTCCTGTGACGAGCTGGATGTAGAGATCGTCCACGCGGACGAGGTGGCCGAGGCAGGGGAAAAGTCCTCCCACAGGCTGCGCAAGAGACGGGGCACCTCCATTCAGGTGGCGAGCCATCTGGTCAAGGACGGATACGCTCAGGGCTTGGTGAGCGCCGGACACACCGGGCCCACCCTGGCTACGACTATGCTGGTTCTGGGACGGATCAAGGGTATTGATCGTCCAGCCCTGGCCACTATCCTGCCCAGGGAGAACAAGCCTCTTCTGCTGGTCGACGTGGGGGCCAACGTGGACTCCAAGCCGCGCCATCTGGTCCAGTTCGCCGTGATGGCGGACTCGCTGGCCAAGAATGTGCTCAAGGAGAACAATCCCCAGGTGGGGCTCTTGAATATCGGCGAGGAGCAGGGCAAGGGCAATGCCCAGGTGACCGAGGCCTATGCCCTGCTCAAGAGCACCTCCCTGAACTTCGTGGGAAACATGGAGGGGAGGGATGTATTCAATTCGGAAATCGATATTGCGGTTTGCGACGGGTTCGTGGGCAATGTGGCCCTTAAGCTGAGCGAAGGCCTGGGAAAAGCCTTCGGCAATATGCTCAAGCAGGAGCTGACCAGCAGCTGGAGGAGCAAGCTCGGGGCCATGCTGGCCCGGCCCGCATTGCGCAGCATCGGAAGGCGCCTGGACTATGAGGAGTACGGCGGGGCTCCTCTCCTCGGGCTGAACGGCACGGTCTTCGTGTGTCACGGGTCCGCGGGGGAAACCGCAATCAGCCAGGCCGTCAGCATGGCTGTGGAATTCACCGCCACCAAGGCCAACGACGCGATACGCCATACCCTGGAGATGCACCCGGAGCTCACCCGTTTCCATCGCTTTCGTCACTTTATGTCCTCGGGCCAAAAGGCGAGCTCACATTCGGAAGAGGGTGCTTCCGAGGAGCAGTAGCGCGTAGGGGGCCATACAGCGTCCCACGGGCTTGCAGCAGTGGAAGTCGCGGGGATTTGCTGCGTATCGGAAAATATATCTGCGAGATTCGGCGGGGTTGCTTGCCGGAAAAGATACAGTTTTTGTAAAGAGTTATGAACGGACAACCGAATATATTGGGGCTTGGCCACTACGTTCCCGACTCCGTGCTGACCAATTCGGATCTGGAGGAAATGGTTGAGACCTCCGACGAGTGGATCACCACCAGGACCGGGATCAAGGAACGCAGAATCGCCGCGGAGGGCCAGGGGTGTGCCGATCTTGCGCTTGTTGCCGCGCAGCGGGCCCTGGAAGACGCCGGGTGCGACGCGGGCGACGTGACGCACATTCTCCTGGCCACCTTTACCCCGGATTACTGCACGCCCACGAGCAGCTGTGTCCTGCAGGGACAGCTGGGGGCCACGCGCTGTCAGATGGCGGCGGATGTGGGCGCCGGCTGTTCCGGCTTCATCTATGCCATGGACCTGGCCCGGGGACTCCTGGCGCTCGACTCCAGCGCCACCGTCCTGGTCGTGGGAAGCGAAGTCTGCACTGCCAGATTGAATTTTTCAGATCGCAATACCTGCGTTTTGTTCGGGGACGGGGCTGGAGCCGCCGTTCTCGGCGGAGGGGAGGATGCGAGCCCGTACGTGGTGGATGCCCTGCAGCATTCCGACGGCACGCTGGGCCATCTCTTGCCCGTGGGCCAGGAGGGCGGCTCGGCCAAGCCCTATGAGTTGGGCCAGGCGGTCTCGGAGGACTTTTTCATCCAGATGAAGGGGCGTGAGCTCTTTCGTCACGCGGTGCGCGGCATGGCTGACCTTTCCACCGAGCTTCTCAACCGCAACGGGTTGAGCACCGCGAACATCGACCTCTTTATCCCGCACCAGGCCAATCTGCGCATCATCGAGGCCCTGGCCAAGAAGGTGGAGTATCCCATGCAGAACGTCTACGTCAATGTGGACCGTTTTGGGAATACATCGGCCGCCTCGGTGATTATTGCCCTGAGCGAGGCCTATGCCAACGGCCGCATCGCTTCCGGGGACAAGGTGCTTCTCACTGCCTTCGGCGCGGGACTGACCTGGGGAGGCGCTTTGCTCCAGTTCTAGCAGAGGAAAGGAGTGCCCTCCCATCCGGAATTTCCCGTTTCGGCAGAGAGTTATGCGGAGCGAGGAACCCAAAAAGGTGGACGCTGTATGACGGATTTGCTAGAGACGGCGATTGTTACGGGCGGTTCCAGGGGAATCGGCCAGGCCCTGGTCAAGCGTTTGGCAGCGGACGGCTGGCAGGTCTACTTCACCTACGTGAGCAACGCGGACAAGGCCGAGCGTGTCCGGCGGGAAGCCGAGGAGCAGGGGGGCAGGGTCCGGGCCTTTCAGCTGGACGTGTCCCGTACCGATGATGTGGCCGCCTGGTTCAAGGAAGAGATCAAGGGGTCCGTGAACCTGGGTGCCCTTGTGAACAACGCCGGCATCACACGGGACGGCCTGTTGCTCCGCATGAAGGACAGGGATTTCGAGGACGTGCTGCAGGTCAACCTCAACGGGGCCTTTGCCTGTTTGCGGGAGGCGTCCAAGATCATGATCCGGCGCAAACAGGGCCGGATCATCAACATCACCTCCGTGGTGGGGCAGTCCGGAAATCCCGGACAGGCCAACTACAGCGCCTCCAAGGCCGGCCTTGTGGGCCTGACCAAGTCCGCTGCAGCAGAGCTGGCGAGCAGGGGGATCACTGTGAACGCAGTTGCTCCCGGTTTCATCGCCACGGAAATGACCGAGGAGCTCGACGAGCAGACCCGGGAGGCCTATCTGTCCCGGATTCCGCTGGGACGCTTCGGAGAGGCCCGGGAGGTCGCCGCTGCCGTATCCTGGCTTGCCTCCGGGGAAGCCGGGTTCATCACGGGCCATGTGCTGTCAGTGAACGGCGGGATGTATATGTAGGTGATTTTTGACCGAAAGGAGGCCTGCGAGCACAGGCCGAAATGCTAAAGAAGACGGGGGGATATATGTCCGTATTGGAAAAGATTCAAGGGATTGTTTCGGAACAGCTGGACGTGAGCCAGGACCAGGTCGTGCCCGAGGCTTCCTTTGTCGACGATCTGGGAGCCGACTCCCTGGATCTGACCGAGCTGATCATGGCCATGGAGGACGAGTTCGGTCTGGAGATCGATGACGACAAGGCGCAGCAGCTGCGCACCGTGCAGGATGTGCTCTCCTTTGTGGAGGCGAACAGCTAGCGACTTGGCCGAGATGAATAGGCAGTTTTATTTTTTCCTGGAAAGCCGAGCAGATGGTCCGTCTTAGCGTCGGATCGGCATGACAATCACTCGTCCGCTTCTTTTGGGGGAAAGAGAAGAAGCAGGACGATGAGAGGATACTGTCATCGATTTGCCCATCCTCCGGTCGAATCGGGGGAAGGGAAGAACACCCTCTGCGGGGGTCCCATGGGATTGCCCGGGGACCAATGCGTCGTGGACGGAGATGCGGTTGAAATTCAATTCCAGTAGCCAGAGTGTGGGATTATGATAGGAAATCGTGTGGTTGTAACCGGTTTGTCGGCAATGACGCCGATCGGAGCGGACCTGGAGACGAGCTGGGCCAATCTTTTGGCCGGAGAATCCGGGATCGGCCCTATTACCCGTTTTGACTCCAGCGAATATGACACCAAAATTGCCGGGGAAGTGAGAGGCTTCAAGCCCGAGGACTATATGTCCAAGAAGCAGGCCCAACGCATGGACCGCTTCAATCAGTACGCCGTCGCCGGGGCCCTGATGCTTCTCCAGGACTCGGAATATGAGATTACCGAGGACGCGGAACAGGATGTGGGGATCGTGCTCGGCTGCGGGCTGGGCGGTCTGGAGACGATCGAGGAGTTCCACACTCGGCTGATGAACAAGGGACCGGGCCGAATCTCGCCCTTCTACATCCCCAAGCTCATCTCCAATATCGCTGCCGGACAGATCGCCATCTTTACCCGGGCCAAGGGCCCGAACATGGTGACCACGTCGGCCTGTGCCTCGGGGGTGCACAGCATCGGATACGCCTTTTCCGACATCAAGCTGAATCGTGTAAGCGCCATGATTTGCGGCGGTGTGGAGTCCACGATCACCCCCATGGCAGTCTCCGGCTTTAATGCCATGAAGGCCCTGTCCACCCGCAACGACGATCCGGAGAGAGCCTCTCGTCCCTTCGACAGGGACAGGGACGGCTTCCTGATCGCCGAGGGCGGCGGTATGCTCCTTCTGGAAACCCTGGATCAGGCCCTGGAGCGCGGAGCGACCATCTATGGCGAGGTCTGCGGTTTCGGTGCTTCCGCGGACGCCTACCACATGACCGCCCCGGACGATTCCGGAAAGGGCATGGCTGCGGCCATGCGCGCCGCGCTCAAGGAGGCGGAGGTCTCTCCCACAGAAGTGGACCATATCAATGCCCACGGCACCTCCACGCCCATGAACGATGTGGCGGAAACACGGGCGATCAAGGAGGTCTTTGGCGATCACGCCTATTCCATGAGCATTACGAGCAATAAGTCCATGATCGGGCATATGCTCGGCGCCGCAGGAGGCGCGGAAAGCGTCTTTAGCGTTAAGACCCTCCACGAGGGCAAGATTCCGGGCACAATCAATCTGGACAACCAGGATCCTGAGTGCGATCTGGACTATGTGGGCGACGGAACCCGCCAGCAGCAGTGCGAATACGCCCTGTGCAACTCCTTCGGATTCGGCGGGACCAATGCCTGTATCCTGTTCAAACGCTACGAAGGGTAATCCCTCCTCTATGTGATTCAATGCCCCAGAGATTGTCCTGGTCCGAATACTTCATGCGCATCGCCGCTCTCGTGGCCGAGCGCTCCACCTGCCTGCGCAGGGCGGTCGGGGCTGTAGCGGTTCTGGACAAGCGTATTCTGGCCACGGGATACAACGGCGCTCCATCGGGCATTTCCCACTGTCTCGATGTGGGGTGCATGCGCGAGGAAATGGGCGTGCCCTCCGGGCAGCGCCACGAATTGTGCCGGGGTCTGCACGCGGAGCAAAACGTGATCATCCAGGCGGCGGTTCACGGTGTTCCACTCACCGGGGCGACAATCTACTGCACGGACCAGCCCTGCCTTATCTGCAGCAAAATGCTTATCAACTGTCGAATCCGGGCCATCTATTTTTCGCGGGGTTACCCGGACGATCTTTCCCGCTCCTTTCTGGAGGAGGCGGGAATCGATTACGAACGGCTGACCTGCGCATGGGGAGATCGGGATGGAGAGTGATTCCCCTCGCTCCGGATCGGAGCGCTCTTGCCCGGAGGGAGAATATCCGGGGAAGGGTGTCGCGGGAACCCAGGATGAGGACCTGATGCTCCAGGCCGTCGAGCTGGCTCGAAGAGGGAAGGGCAAGACGGCGCCCAATCCCTGCGTCGGTGCCCTGCTCGTCAGGGACGGGGAGATTCTCGGCCGGGGCTGGCACGAGGCGCCCGGCAGGGAGCACGCCGAGGTCATGGCCTTGAACGACGCCCGGGAGGCCGGACATGATCCCCGTGGCGTCAGTCTTTATGTCACCCTGGAGCCCTGCAACCACTACGGGTCGACACCCCCCTGCAGCCGTGCCATCCTGGACGCGGGCATCGGAAGCGTCTATGTTGGCGTTGCCGATCCCAATCCCTGGGCCGAGGGTGGAGGAGCCCGCTTTCTGCACAGTCGTGGAGTCCACGTGGAAATGGGGATTGCGGAGGAGGCCTGCAGGGACCTCATCGACGACTTTGTCTGCTGGCAGCTGGAAGGCCGGCCCTATGTCCGCCTCAAGCTTGCGGCGACGCTGGACGGCAGGATCGCAACTGGCAGCGGGGATTCGGCCTGGGTGAGCTGTCGCGAGGCCCGAAGAGAGGTGCACGGATTCCGGGAGGTCTGCCAGGCAGTGCTTGTGGGGGGAAACACCCTGTACGAGGACAATCCGAGACTTACCCCCCGTATGGAAGAGGGCCTTGAATTGGCTGAATCCGGAGGGACAGCCGCCGTGGTGGTGACCAGTCGGCTCCCTGATCCCGATGCCGAGCTCTACCTGCTCCAGAACAGGCCCGGGGAAACGATTATCTGGACCGCACCGGACCAGGCCCGGAGAGAAGCGGCAGAAGGCTTGCGCTCCCGCGGAGTTCGGGTTTGGTCCCTGGAGGAGCTCCCGGGAGGCGGCCTCGATCTTGCCGCCGGGCTCAAGCGGCTCTACCGGGAGGACTCCTGCTATGAGCTTCTCTGCGAGGGCGGGGGACGTCTGGCCACGAGCCTCTGCGAGCAGGGCCTGGCTGACGAAATCGTCTATTTTCTGGCTCCCAGGATCTTGGGGGACGAAAAGGGACGAAGCGCCTTTTCCGGCAGATCCGTGGATGCCATGGGGCAGGCCCTGGCCTACCGGATTGTGGATTACCGCCGGATCGGTCGGGATCTCAGGATAACGCTGCGGCCTCCTCGAAGCGAGGGAAGCTCTTCCTCCCGGGGAGTCTGATACGGGGATTGCGACGTGTTCACCGGCCTCATCGAAAGCACGGGACAAGTGACGCGGATGCGCAGGCAGGGGGAGGAAGCCAGGCTGTGGATCGTTCCCCGAGGGGCTTTCACCGGCCTGCGCCAGGGCGAGAGCATCAGCGTCAACGGGGCCTGCCTCACTGCCGAGGCCTTCTCCGGAGACGGTTTCGCGGCGTATGCCTCGCAGGAGACATTGGCCGCGACCAATTTGGGCCACCTGCAACAGGGGGACGAGGTCAACCTGGAGCGTGCCCTGGCAGTCGGCGATCGGCTCGGCGGCCACTTCGTGAGCGGCCATGTGGACTGTCTGGGGGAGGTGGAATCCGTAATCGCTACCGGTGAGTCCAAAAGGGTGCGGATCGCCTTTCCCGAGTCCTGGTCCGTTTTTGTCGTGGAGAAGGGATCCGTCGCCCTGGACGGGATCAGCTTGACGGTGACGCGGTGCGGGACCGGCTTCCTGGAAGTGAATCTCATCCCCGCCACCTATGCCCACACAACCGCCGCGAAATGGAGCCGGGCCAGCCGGGTGAACCTCGAGTTCGACATGATCGGAAAGTACGTGCAGCGTATGCTCGGACCCTGGGGTGGAAGCGGGGACGGAAACGACATTTCCTGGGATTTTCTGCAGAGACACGGCTTTCAGTAGACAGAGAACAGAGGACGGAGACCCGACGGCAAGGCAGTCCTCGGAGAGAAGCAAATAGAGCCGGAGGGCAGAAAGAGAGTCTTTATTCCGACCTCTGTCTTCTGGCCTCTGGGTATACGGAGTGATTTATGGGGATTTGCAGGATGGAGGAGGCCATTGAGGATTTTCGTCAGGGACGCATGGTGATCCTGGTCGACGACGAGGACCGGGAGAACGAGGGCGATCTGGCAATCGCGGCCGAGCACGTGACCCCGGAGATCATCAATTTCATGGCCAAATACGGCAGGGGGCTCATCTGTCTGGCCCTGGGGCCGGAGCAGGTGGACAAGTTGCAGCTCCCCATGCAGCCGCGACGGAACGAGTCCCGTTTCGGCACGGCCTTCACCGTGTCCATAGAGGCGGCCGAGGGAGTCACCACGGGGATCTCCGCCCATGACCGCGCCACAACGATTCAGCAGGCGGTCAAGGACAACAGCGGTCCCGAGGATATTTCTACCCCGGGCCATGTTTTTCCCCTGCGCGCCCGCGACGGCGGCGTGCTGGTCCGGGCGGGCCAGACCGAGGGGAGCGTGGATCTGGCCCGGCTGGCCGGGTTGAAGCCCGCGGCTGTGATCTGCGAGATCATGCGCGACGACGGAACCATGGCCCGCATGCCCGATCTGGAGGAGTTCGCCGCGGAGAGCGGGCTCAATATCGCTACCATCGAGGACCTCATCGCCTACCGTTCCAAGTTCGATTCCCTGGTGGAGGCCGTGGGCGAGGCCCAGCTGCCCACGCGTCACGGCGACTTCCGTGCTGTGGCCTACAAGAGCAGGACCGACGAATTCACTCACATCGCCCTGGTCAAGGGCGGAATCCGCGAGGATGAATCCGTCCTGGTCCGCGTGCACAGCGAGTGCCTCACCGGCGACGTCTTCGAGAGCCAGCGCTGTGACTGCGGATCCCAGCTGCAGGAGGCGCTGTCCATGATCCGTCGCGAGGGCAAGGGCGTTCTTCTCTATATGCGCCAGGAGG